>DASVNL010000552.1:0-4601 GCA_036383875.1 Thermoanaerobaculia bacterium | reverse complement strand
TGCGACGGACAACGGCGTCGTGCCGTGAAACGGCAGGCGACCGGTGACCATCTCGAAGAGCACGACGCCGAGTGCGTAGACATCGGTGGCGGGCGTGATCGGACCGGCTTCGAGTTGCTCGGGCGCCATGTAGTCCGGCGTGCCGACGACGACTCCGGAGTCCGTGAGTCGCGCGTCCTTCGCCTCGGTCTCGTGCGCGAGTCCGAAGTCCGTGATCACCGCGCGATTCGGCGCGAGCATCACGTTCGCCGACTTGAAATCGCGATGAACGATCGACGCCTGATGCGCGGCGTCGAGTCCGGCGGCCATCTGCCGCACGATCGGCAACGCGTCGGCGGTGCTCATCCGCCCGTGCTCCCGCAACTGCGACGACAGCGTGCGTCCGTGCAGCAGCTCCATCGAGACGAACGTGATCTTCCGCTCGACCTCGCCCGCTTCGCTGCGCGAGAGGTGATGGGAGACGTCGTAGATGCGGCAGACGTTCGGATGCGTGACGCGCCGCGCGAGTTGGATCTCGCGACGGAAGCGCTCGAGGATGCGCGTGTTCGATGCGATCTCGGGACGGATGATCTTCAGTGCGACGGTCTCGCGCAGCTCGCGATCCTCCGCCTCATAGACTTCGCCCATCCCGCCAACGCCGAGCAATCCTTTGATGACGTAGCGTCCGGCGACGAGCTCGCCCGCGCTGAACGAGCGGCGGGGTCGCGGCGCCGGTTCGAGAAACGCTTCCGCGCTGTCCGCCGATGCGAGCAGCGACTGCACTTCGCGAAGTTGATCGGGATCGGGGCAGTGGTCGCGCAGATACGCGTCGCGCTCCGACTGCGGCAGCTCGCTCGCGGCGTGGAACAACTCGCGAACGCGCTCCCAGTACGAATCGGGAGACGGCTCCGTCTTCACCTCGCTCGTCATGACGCGCGCTCCGACACTTCGCGGCGCAGCCACGCGCGCGCCATGCCCCACTCACGCTTCACGGTCGCCGGCGAAACGTGCATCACCTCGGCCGTCTCTTCGATCGTCATGCCCGTGAAGTAGCGCAGCTCGACGATGCGCGCCTGCTGCGGAAAGATCGCCGCGAGCCGCGTGAGTGCGTCGTCGAGCACGATGATGTCGACGCGGTCTTCGTCCGGCGCGGCGAACGCGCGGCTCAGCGTGATGCGCGTCCAGCCGCCGCCGCGCTTCTCCGAATGCTTGCGGCGCGCGTGGTCGATGAGGATGTTGCGCATGATCTGCGCGGCGACGCCGAAGAAGTGCGCGCGATCGCGCCACGTCACCTGCCGCTGATCGACGAGTCGCAGATAGAGCTCGTTCACGAGCGCGCTCGGCTCGAGTGAGTGATCGGCGCGCTCGTGACGCAGATGGCCGCGCGCGATGTCGTGCAGCGACTCCTGCACGAGCGGCAGCAGCCGATCGAGAGCGGCGCGATTTCCGCGACTCCAATCGAGCAACAACTCCGTGACCGCGGACCCCTGCGCCTGCATTCGAAGAGCGGCGATCTTAGACGAAGTCCAGCGCCGAAGAAGCACTGCAAGAAAAATCTGAGCCGGTTTTCCCGCGCCTTGCGCTACGTGGGTGGCGCCGGGATCAAAGGAGGCGCTCAGGAGAAAAGACAGAACATGATCAGGCGCCTCGCCCTCATCCTCGGCGGTCTCACGTTCGCATCGGCGGCACTCGCGCAGTCCGCGGATCTGCACTCGACGATCACCGGTCCCTCGACGATCGGCAGCGGCTCGACACCGGCGTACACCGTGAACTTCGGCAATCACGGCCCGGACGCCGCCACGAATGCCGTGCTCACGCTGCGCGTCACGGCCTACTCCGGTGTCATCTACGTCGACAATATGCAGGTCTCCAACGTTCCCGCCGGAGTGACCTGCGGAGCCCCCTATGAGACTCCACAAGGCGATCACATTCAGTGCACGGCTCCGTCGCTGGCAGCGGGGTTCGCTGGCTCGCTGACTCTGTCGTTCACGGCCACGGGCACGCCCGGCAACATGGGCATCGACGTGGTCTTCGTTTCGAGTACCCCGGATCCGATTGGGACGGGCACTCACAGCAGCACGACGATGGTGCTGACCGTGCCTCAGGCCGATCTCACAACGTCGATCACCTCCCCGACGCCGTCCGCCGTGCCGAGCGGATCGACGGCGACGTACACCGCGACGTTCCGCAACGACGGTCCCGACGCGGCGACGAACGCATCGCTCGCGCTGCGCTTCACGAGCCTCAGCGGGAACATCCTCCCGGCGAACATTCAGATCACGAGCAAGCCCGCGGCGTTCATGTGCAGCGCGCCCGTGCCGACCCCGCAAGGTCCGACGGTTACGTGCACCGCGGCGACGTTCGCATCCGGCGCGACGGGACAGATCACCGCGACGGCGCAGATCAACGGCAGCAGCGGTCAGATGGAGACATGCGCGTTCTTCACGTCGTCGACCGCTGACCCCGACACGAACGGCGAGTCGAACAGCGACTGCGTGATGAACACGGTCACGGTCGCACAGGCCGATCTCGCCGCGTCGACGACGACCGCGAGCGCCGCGACGGTCACGAGCGGCACGACCGTCACGTACAACACGGCGTTCCGCAACGACGGTCCCGATACCGCGTCGAATGCATCACTCGCCGTGCGATTCACATCGCTGAGCGGCAACATCGCGGCGTCGAACATCCAGGTCGTCAGCGCGCCAGCCGGATTCACGTGCGGTGCCGCACTCCCGACTGCGCAAGGTCCGACGGTGACGTGCACGGCGTCGTCGCTCGCACTGAACGCCAGCGGTCAACTCGCGCTGAGCGCAGTCATCACCGGAACGTCCGGCACGCTGAACGTCTGCAGCGCGATCACGTCCGCGACCGCCGATCCCGACACGAACGGCGATCCGAACGGCACCTGCGCCGTGACGAACGTGCAGGCCGCCGTCACGACGACGACGTCCCTCACCTGCCCCGGCACGTTCGCCGCCGGCACGAGCATGAACGCAACCGTCGCGATCTCGAACCCGCAAGGCACGAACACGACGATCGCGTTGTCGTCGAGCAACACCGGCGTCGCGACGGTCCCACCAACCGTCACGATCCTCGCCGGCCAAACCTCCGCGACGTTCGCGATTCAAGGCGTGAGCGCCGGCACATCCGTGATCACCGCGACTCCGCCCGACGGGTTCGGCGTCGCGCAAACGTGCACCGCCACGGTCGCCTCACGCGAGCCCGGCGAAGTCGAGAACGTCCCGACGCTGGGCACGTGGGCACTGCTCGCGATGTGCGCGGCACTCGTGGTCGTCGCGATTCAGAAGGTGGCGTAGCGATTCGCAACGGAGCGCCGGAACCCCGGCGCTCCGCTTACTTCCGCGCCGCGCGACGTTTCGGGATGCAGTCGGTGACGCAGGTGAAGGGCGCACTGGTCCAGAGCTCGCGGCCGGCGTTGGGCGTCGTCGCGGTGAAGTACAGCGTGTCGCCAATCGTGAAAAACTCGCGCGGATCGGACGAGTCAGGACCGGAATTGACGTCGTACAAAAGGTGTGTCCCCGTCTCTGTGCCGTCACTGACCCAGACTTCGTTTCCATGAAACGCGTCGGTGCCCATGAAGTAGACGCGGCCATCGGCGGCGAAGAGCGAGCGACAGGTGGCGGATGGGTCGCTGATGGACTCGACGAGAGCCGTGCCGGCCGAGGTTCCGTTCGTTCGCCAGAGCTCCACGGATCCTTCCTGCGCGTTGACGATCGTCCAGTAGAGCACTCCGTTCGTCACTGCGATTTCTGACTCGCCGACGCAACTTCCGGCCGGAAGGGTTTTGATCAGCGAGGTGCTTTCCTGCGTCCCGTAGGAGCGCCAGAGCGCACGGTCGAGAAAGATCAGTAACGAAGAACCGAAGACGTGCAGTCTGAGCGGTTTCTGGTCGAAGCGCTGGACGGACTCGTACTTCGGGACTCGCAGATGAACGCGGGAGACGAAAGGATCCGGACGATAGAGCCACTCGTCGAGGATGACGAATGGCGAATCATTCGGGAAAGAAATCCCCTCGGCGAAGAAGGTCGTGTTCGCAGGCGTTCCATCCGTCGTGCGGCGGTTGTAGTGGCCCGACGAAAAATAGAGGACGTCATCCACGACGGTGGGCCTGAAGGGCGCCGAGTTCTGCGGCCCTGTCGTGACGTCCATGAATAAGCGCGTGCCGCTCGCCGTGCCGTCGGTGAACCACAGCTCGCGTCCGTGCGCAGCGTCGTGTCCGAAGAAGAGCAGGCCGTTCCGATACGGCAGGAGCAGCGTGCCGTCGTTGTCGCTCAGGCGAAACGTTCCCGCCTTCGTGCCGTCCGTGCGCCAGAGATCCGTGTTGTGCGGCTGCCCTGCGAGAAAGTAATAGAGCCCGCCGGTGACCGCGCTGGAGTCGCCCTCATCGAACGTCTGCACGTTTCCCGCTTCCGGTGGCAATGCGATTCTCGTCGTGCCGTACGGCGTGCCGTCGGTCGTCCACACCGTGTCGCCGAAGCCGTCATCGGCGATGAAGAACAGCGTGCCGTTGACGTTGTGCATCTCGCGCGGATTCGAGTCCGAGATGTGATCGGCGGCGACGTTCTTGAGCATCCGCGTGCCGGCTTCCGTGCCGTCCG
>DASVNL010000551.1:0-6588 GCA_036383875.1 Thermoanaerobaculia bacterium | reverse complement strand
GCGTGGCGCGACACGATCGCGCGCATGAATGGTCTCGACGCCGACTGGTCATGCTGGTACTCCGGCTACGATCGCGAGTCGTTCCTCGATCTCGCGCGACGCACGATCGTCGGCAAGCAGGATCCGGCGGAGGTGATCCTGATGGACATCGATCCGCCGCGCCAAAAGACATATCCCGATTTCGCCGCGACGAAGTTGTTGTTCGGCGTCGACGCGATCGATCCGACGACGCTCGTCAAACGCGGCAAGCAGTTGTTCCGCAACGACGGCACTCCGGTACGCCGCATCTACAACCGCGTGGTGTTCGATGAGTTGATCAGCAAAGGGATCGAACTGCCGTTCGATTATCGCGAGGAACTGGACGTCGAGTGGACGCCGCACCCGAACTGGTACTGGGTGTGGTCCAAATACTCGCTGCCGTTCCTGAAGCACGAGAGCGTCCCGAAGGCGACGTTCGTCTCGGAGCTCGAGCAAATCCCGGACGATCTCTCACGCTACGTGCTCAAACCGCTCTTCTCATTCGCCGGCGGCGGCGTGAACATCGACCCGACACGCGCCGACATCGACGCAATCCCATCGAGCGATCGCCACGCATGGTGTCTTCAGGAGAAGATCGAGTACGAGCCCGCACTGAAAGCCGTCGACGGTGGCGGCGTGAAGATCGAGATCCGGATGATGTTCCTCCGCCCCGACGACGAGCCGAAGCCGATCCTCGCGCAGAATCTGATCCGTCTGTCGCGCGGCAAGATGCTCGGAGTTGATTTCAATAAACAATTCACGTGGGTGGGGTCGAGCGTGGGCCTGTCCATGACGTCTTAGAGGGACGACCGGGAGCGCCTCCGGCGGGCCGGCACGGCCGGCAGCGCTGATTGTTCCCGCTAACGCGCACCTTGGTAATCGCGCGCATCCAACATGAACACGTTAGATGGAACAACAAGCGCTGCCGGCCGTGCCGGCCCGCCGGAGGCGCTCCCGTCGTCCTTCATAAAACGTAGCGAGACAGGTCCTCGTCCTTGACCACACCCTCGAGCACTCGCCCGACGTACGCCGCGTCGATCGTCACGGAAACGCCGCTCATCTCGCTCGCCTCGAACGACAACTCATCCAGCAGCCGCTCGAGGATCGTGTGCAGACGTCGCGCCCCGATGTTCTCCGTCTTGTCGTTCACGAGGGCGGCGTAGCGTGCGATCTCGCGGACCGCGTCGTCCGCGAACGTCAGCGTGACCCCTTCCGTGGCGAGCAGCGCGACGTACTGCGTCGTCAGCGCGTTCTTCGGCTCGTGCAGGATGCGGACGAAATCCGCTTCCGTGAGTGATTCCAACTCGACGCGAATCGGAAAGCGGCCTTGGAGTTCGGGGATCAGATCCGACGGCTTCGACACATGGAACGCGCCGGCCGCGATGAACAGAATGTGGTCCGTCTTCACCATCCCGTACTTCGTGTTGACGGTCGTCCCTTCGACGATCGGCAGCAGGTCGCGCTGCACACCCTCGCGCGACACATCCGGACCGTGCGATGCGTTCTGCCGTCCGGCGATCTTGTCGATCTCGTCGAGAAACACGATCCCGCTTTGTTCGACGCGCTCGATCGCCTCGCGCGCGACGTTCTGCTGATCGACCAGCTTCTCCGCCTCTTCCTGGATGATGATCTCGCGCGCGTCGCCGACGCGCATCTTCTTCTGCTTCGAGCGGCCGCCGAACATCCCGCCCATCATGTCCTTGATGTTCACGCCCATCTCTTCGACACCCTGCGGCGTGAAGATCTCGAACGACGGGAAGTTCTGCTCTTTCACTTCGATGTCGATCTCGCGCTCGTCGAGCTTTCCTTCATCGAGCCAGCGTCCGAGCTTCTCGCGCGTCTCCGTCGGCGCGCCTTCCGGTTCCGGCTCGGCGACGAACGCGGGACGCGCGCGCGGCGGTCGCGAGTCGGGGAGGAGAATGTCGAGAATCCGCTCGCGTGCGTTGCGTTCCGCCTGTTCGCGGACGAAACGATTCTTCTCGTCTTTGACCAGCTTCACGCCGATCTCGATCAGATCGCGCACCATCGATTCCACGTCGCGGCCGACGTAGCCGACCTCCGTGAACTTCGACGCTTCGACCTTGAGGAACGGCGAGCGAGTCAGCTTCGCGAGACGTCGCGCGATCTCCGTTTTGCCGACGCCAGTCGGGCCGATCATGATGATGTTCTTCGGCGCGATGTCGTCGCGCATGTCGGCGGGGAGCTGCTGCCGGCGCCAGCGATTGCGCAGCGCGATCGACACCGCGCGCTTCGCGGCGCGCTGACCGACGATGTACTTGTCGAGCTCGCGCACGATTTCTTTCGGCGTGAGGCGCTCGGCGTTGAGATACGTCTCTTCGACTGCGGAGGCGGGAAGCTGAATCACCATTAGAGAGTCTCGACCGTGATGTTGTCGTTCGTGTAGATGCAGATTTCCGACGCGATGCGCAGCGATTCCTCTGCAATCTGCGGCGCGCTCATGCTCGTGTGCTTCATCAGCGCGCGCGCCGCGGAGAGCGCGAACGGACCGCCGGAGCCGATCGCGAGAATGCCGTCGTCGGGTTGAATGAGATCGCCGGTGCCGGAGATGAGATACGCGCGCTCGGCGTTGGCGACGATGAGCATCGCCTGCAGCTGCCGCAGGTACTTGTCCATGCGCCAGTCCTTCGCCAGCTCGACGACGGCGCGTTCCATGTTGCCGCGATACTCCTCGAGCTTCGCTTCGAAGCGCGAGAACAAGGCAAAGGCGTCGGCGGCGGAACCGGCGAAGCCCGCGAGAATCTTGTCGTGATAGAGGCGGCGCACTTTCGCGGCGCCGTGCTTCATGACCGTGTTGCCGACCGTGACCTGCCCGTCGCCGGCGAGTGCGACCTTGCCGTCGCGGCGCACGCACACGACGGTCGTTGCGCGAATGACTGTGTCTTCCATGGCGCGGCGGATCGTATCAGGATGCGACTGGCGGAAAATCGGCCGGAAGGCTTGCAACGAGCTCGTCCCCAAGGGTCGGGTGCGAGAGTTTCCACGCGTGCAACATCAGCCGCGCCGCGTTGATGGTCGAGCCGTACCGACGATCGCCGACGACCGGATGTCCGATCGACTGCATGTGGATGCGGATCTGATGCGTGCGGCCCGTGAGGATGTCCGCTTCGATCAGCGTCGTCGCGGCGTCGAGTGCGCGGATCGGACGGATGATCGTGAGCGCCGTCTTCCCTTCGATCGGCGTGTCGATCCCGCGCTCCGCGTCGATGCGACCTTCGACGACCGCGAGATACGTTTTGCGAATCGCACGCGCGGCGAACAACGCGGACAACTCCGCGGCCGACTTCTTGTGTTTCGCGAACACGACCACGCCGCTGGTCTGCGTGTCGATGCGATGAATGAGATGCATGCTGCGATAGCGGATGCGCACCAGCTCTTCGAGCGAGCGATGCTTGCGGTCGCGCGCGGGCTGCGTGGGCATGCCGGTGGGCTTGTTCACCGCGACCCAGTCGGGCGTCTCGCGAATGATGTCGAGGTCGGGTAGCGACTCCGCGATCGTGATGCGATCCTTCTCGCTCACCTCGCGTGACGCAACGCCGACAGGCCGGTCGTTCACGAAGACGCGCTTCGCCGCGATCAACTCGCGCGCTTTACGGCGGGAGAGCTCGGGGTGCCGCGCCGCAATGGCCTGATCGAGTCGCATCGTGCAGTGCGCATCAAAACACAAAGGGCGAGTCTCGCGACTCGCCCTTTCGTTCGAATGATTGGTTTGCGGTGATTACTTGCGGACCATGCGCTCCGGCTTGGCCGGCGTCGCGGGCTCGCCGCCCTGGATGACGGTGAGGTCCGGACCGCCAATGCCGAGGAGGCGGCGGACTTTGCCTTCGATCTCGGAGGAGAGGTCCGCGTTCTCTTTGATGAACATCTTCGCGTTCTCGCGGCCCTGGCCGAGGCGGACGTCGCCGTAGGAGAACCAGGAGCCGGACTTCTCGATCAGCTTGTTCTCGATGCCGATGTCGAGGAGCTCGCCGGTCTTGGAGATGCCCTCGCCGTAGCCGACATCGAACTCCGCCTGGCGGAACGGTGCGGCGACCTTGTTCTTGACGACTTTCACTTTGACGCGAGAGCCGACGACTTCTTCGCCTTCCTTGATCTGGTTCGTGCGGCGGATGTCGAGGCGCACCGACGAGTAGAACTTGAGCGCGCGGCCGCCCGTGGTGGTCTCGGGGTTGCCGAACATCACACCAATTTTTTCACGAATCTGGTTGATGAAAATCATGCACGTTTTTGATTTCGCAAGGATGGCTGTTAATTTGCGCATCGCCTGCGACATCAATCGTGCCTGTAAACCTACATGAGAATCGCCCATCTCGCCTTCGAGCTCGGCGCGCGGCACGAGGGCGGCGACCGAGTCGATGACGATCACGTCGATCGCACCCGAGCGCACCAGAACTTCGGCGATCTCGAGCGCCTGCTCGCCCGAGTCCGGCTGCGAGACCAGCAGGTTGTCGACGTCGACACCCAGCTTCTTCGCGTATTCGGCGTCGAGCGCATGCTCCGCGTCGATGAACGCCGCCAACCCGCCCGCGCGCTGCGCCTCGGCGATGATGTGCAGCGAGAGCGTCGTCTTACCGGATGACTCCGGTCCGAAGATCTCGATGATGCGGCCGCGGGGAACGCCGCCCACGCCGAGTGCGGCGTCGACGCCGATCGAGCCGGTGGAGATCGCGCTGACGGCCGTGAACTCCTTGGCGCCGAGGCGCATGATCGAGCCTTTACCGAATTGGCGCTCAATCTGCGAGAGTGCGGTTTCGGCTGCTTTCAGTTTGTCGTTTGGGACTGTGGCCATGCCTGCTCCTTCAATCGAATTTCAGGGACAGCAGCGCCGAGGAGAGGCGCGGTGAAATGGAAGCCGTGTGGGTCATCGTGTGGTGAGCCGAGTGTACGATGCGCCTTTCAAGACGTGCAAGAAACCGCCTGTTTTCGCGTGTTTTTGCATGAATACTCTACAAACAGGAGACTGCGGGTGAAGCTTTCCGCTTTTTTGCTCATGCTGATGACGTTCGCTTCGTGCGCTGCGTCCCAATCGACGACGCCGGTCACTCCGTGGAAGCTCGAGCTGACGACCGCAGGCGGATTCAGCGGCCGCGGCAACGGCGCCTACACGATCGATTCGTCGGGCAACATCACGATCAAGACGATCGGCGGAAAGAGTTGCTCGTTCACCGCGACGGCAGACGAGCTGCGCCGATTCAACGAGCTGCTCGCGAAGGCGAAACCGCGCGAGTGGAAGGCGTCGTACGCGCCGGAGGATCGCTGCTGCGATCGCATCGAGTACACGCTGACGCTCGACCAGGCCGGCACGGTCACGAAGACCGAGTGGATCGACGACCCGCTGCCGATGCCCGCCGATCTCACTGCGATCGCAGAAGCGATCAACGGCGGCGCGACGAGTCTGCGCGTCGTCTACGTTCCGCAGTGTAAGTAGAGGAAGCTACAGCGCCGCGTGGATCTTGCGCAGGTCGTTGATGAAGCGCGCGCGTTCGAGCTTGCGCGCTTCGTCGCTCGGCGCGCGCAGGATCGAGGACGGATGCACGGTCGCGGTGACGAACTCCGCGAGCGGCGATTCGACGAACTGTCCGCGCTGCACGGAGACGCGGAACTTCGGACCGATCACAGCCTGCGCGGCTGTCGCGCCGAGGCAGATGATCGCGCGAGGCTCGATCACGTCGAGCTCCGCTTCGAGCCACGGTCGGCACGCCGTAATCTCCGCGGCGTTCGGCTTCTTGTGGATGCGACGCTTGCCGCGCGGCTCCCACTTGAAGTGTTTGACGACGTTCGTGACGTAGACCTTCGTGCGATCGATCCCAACTTCGTCGAGCGCGTGATCGAAGAGGATGCCCGCCGGCCCGACGAACGGACGTCCCGCGAGATCTTCCTTGTCGCCGGGTTGTTCGCCGATGAACAGAATCAGCGCGGACGATTTGCCTTCGCCGAACACGGTCTGCGTGCCGGTGCGCCAGAGATCGCACGCTTTGCAATCGGCGGCGGCGGCGCGGAGTTTGTTGAGCGTCGGACGTGGCGGGACCAGCGGAGCCGCGGTTTGCACGGAAGCTCTCATGGCAATCAGAAAGTGCGCCACAATACGCCATGCGAATTAAAGCCGTCCTTGCCGCCATCCTGATTCTGGCCGCCTTCGGTGCGAGCGCGCAACTGGAGTCGGATCCCGCGTACGGTCTCAGCTCCGACTTCCGCTCGTGGCTCACGGCAAACGGATACGGCTCGTACGACTTCATCCGCGCCGACGTCACGGGCGGCAGCTACGGCGGTCGCGCATTCGCCGGCCAGGCAGTCGTGAATCAGCCGGTGATCTTCATCCACGGCAACTCGGACTCCGCGATCGGCACCGGCGCCGCGGGATCGACCGGCTGGCGCGCATCCATTGAATACTTCAAATCGCAGGGCTACACCTCCGCGGAGATCTACACGACGACGTGGGGTCCGGCGAGCGCCGCGCTGTCGTCGCAGCAATATCATTCGAAGCCGCACCTCACGCGACTGCGCGCATTCGTGCAAGCCGTGAAGGCGTACACGGGCGCGACGAAAGTCGAC
>DASVNL010000550.1:0-7197 GCA_036383875.1 Thermoanaerobaculia bacterium | reverse complement strand
AGCGCGGCGGACTCGTCAGACGAATCGTCGCCGCGTTTGACGCGAGTCGCGTACGTGACCGCGAGGATCCCGGCGATCAGAACGATCACCACGAGGGTGAGAAATAGCCACTTCCGCCGCAACCACTGCAACACGAGACTCTCGCACTGCGCGGCTCGTGCCGAGTTACAGGCCTAGCGCCGCGGCGTTGCCGTCCGCGAGAATCCGCACGAGCTCGTCGTAGAAGTAATTCGAGACCTTGCGGACGTCATCGCTGATGCGCTCGTCGTACATCTGACGGCTGCGGTCGATGTCTTCCTTCAGCCGCTCGTAGAGGTCGTTGTTGCGACGTCCCTGGTCGACCTTGGTCTCGTTGTAGAGCTTGATCTCCGACACGAGCAGGCGCGCGAAGCGTCGCGCCTCGTCGTGCTTCTTCGCGTCTTCGCCCGTCGGACCGCCTCCAGCGAGTGGGCCGGAGCGATTGATGTTCGCGGGCGGGATGTACTGCGTCGTCGGACGTTCGTTGTCCGCCGCGGGCGCGGCCGGAGCAGCGACCGCAGGTGGCGGCGGAGCTGGCGCTGCCGGAGGAGGCGGCGTCGGTGCCGCAGGTTTCGGCGATGAGAACTCGTCCGCGCCCGGCAGATTGAAGCTCGGACGCTGCGTGGCCATCATCTCGCGCAGTTGCGACGCATTGATCGCGACGGTGCCGGCGTCGGTGCGTTTCGGAATCGGCTGGTCGAGCGTGAACTGCGGCGCGGTGGCCGGAGTCGGCGCGGGTTGCGGAGGCGGCGGAGCTGGTGCTGCGGGCGCTGGCGGCGCCGCGGGTTTCGGAGCGGGAGCTGCGGGTGCAGCGGCGACGGGCGGAGGCGCTGGGGTCGCGGGAGCTTCAGTCGCAACGCCGCCCGAACGCGAGAGGCTCGGCGACGGGATCTTCTTGCGAATTGCGAGGGTGTCGACGAGGAGGCCGGTCGTGAAAACGAGCAGCTCGATGGCGTCGGTGTCGAAGGACGAGGTCGCATCGCCGAGCGCGTCGACGTAGACGGCGGCGGCGACTTTGTCCTTGATGACCATGGGCACGAGGACGGCGCGCTCGGAGGCGTTGACGCCGAGGCGGGTGGAGACGTTGACGCCGTCCCAGATGACGACCTGCTCGTCGCGCAGCACGCGATCGAGCTCGGCGATGAGACCGGGCGCAGCGTTGAAGCGCTTCACCATCTCGTCGTTGCCGCCGTGCGCGGAGAAGCCCACGCCTTTCCAGCCGCTGAACGTCTCGCCGCGCAGGATGAGCAGCGCAGCGCGCGAGCCGAAGCCGAGGCATTGCTCGAGGAGCGAGTTGAGCACGTCGACCTGCGAGCGTCCGCCTTCGATCACCTGCATGGCGACCTTGACCTTGAGTGCGCCGGCGCCGGCCGGAGCGGCCGGTGCTTCGGGCACAGGCGGCTGGTCCGCGGCGAGGTTCGATTCGAGGTCTTCGATGGACTTGCGGATCTGCGGGAGAAACGAGATCGCGTTGACGTCGGCCTGAACGGATTGCAGGGCAGCCTTGAGTTGTGAGTCGACGACGAGGCGCACGTCTTCGATGGACGAACGAATCTCGCCCACCATCTTCTCGATCGACTCCCGTACCTGCGCGTCGATCGAGCCCGCGACTTCCTCGCCCCTCACAGCCATAAATCCTCCGGCTACTGTAGGTTGACCCGCACTGAAAGCGCCCTCAGAAGCTCGGCGATTATCAGCCTCGCTCTCCGGCGCTGTCAAGAAACGGCGGCCCGTGCTAAGTTGTGTGCAATGCGAGTTTTCCCCGTTGTTTCCGCGGTGATTGCAAGCGTCGCGATCGCCTGCGGTGGCAGTCCCAGCCAGCAGGCCGACCATCAGGACGAATGGCGGACCGTCCTGCAGCACAAACAGGCGGCCGCGGCGCCCGACGCCTCCACCCAGCACAAACAGGTCTACGCGGACTCCGTCCGCGCGTTCGTCCAGAAGCATCCGAACCACGGCCGCGCACGCGAAGTGTGGCAGCGCATCCAGCTCGAGTTCGCGGACGACCTCGCGGCCGTCGGCCGTAATCACGACGCGATCCGTTTCTATCGCGCAGTGCTCACGCACGATGAAACGAACGAGAAGGCGCGCCTCGGACTCGCGACGGCCGTCGATCGTCTGGCCGTCTCGCGCGACAAGCTGCAACTGCTCGCCAAAGGCATGAGCCAGCGTCAGGTCGCGGGAATCATCGGCAAGCCGATGCCCGGTTGGTCCGCACGCACCGATCGCAGCGAGGCGCGTTTCGAAGCGTGGTACTACCGCACGCGCTCCGGCTCGGTCGCAGCGGTCTACTTCCGCGACGGCAAAGTGCTCGCCGCGGAAGAAGCGTCGAACGCGCAGCTCGCGAGTCTGCGCGGCAACTGATCTGCACTCTCACGAAATCGGCCTCAACTCTGACGCGTTCTTCTTCTTGCCATGCCCATCTATGAATATCAGTGCGTGTCGTGCAAACAGCGCGAAGAGATCATTCAGAAGATCTCCGATCCGCCGCTGGCCCAGTGTCCGCAGTGCGGCGGTGAGATGAAGAAGCTGATCTCGTCGCCGGCGATTCAATTCAAGGGCTCCGGGTTCTACAAGACGGACTATCCGAGTGCGTCGTCGAAGGGGAGCTCCGGCTCGACCACGACGAAGAGCAGCGAGTCGTCGGGTAGCGACTCGAAGACGGAATCGAAATCAGAAAC
Organism: Thermoanaerobaculia bacterium; assembly: GCA_036383875.1. GTDB lineage: Bacteria > Acidobacteriota > Thermoanaerobaculia > Gp7-AA8 > Gp7-AA8 > QHVT01. Next base: position 4,498 of record DASVNL010000550.1, on the reverse strand, counting down.
GAAGAGCGAGACGAAATCAGAAGCGAAGGCGGAGTCAAAGGGCGACTCGTCGTCGTAGACATTCACATGGACTTTGCGCCGGCCCTGGAACTCACGCAGCTCGAACCCCGTAGAATCGTCGAGAGGACGATGACCAAAGCCAAAGAGTTGAAGCGTCGTGCGGACACGCTCCTCGAGGAGTTGTTCCGGTCGGTCTTCGAAGAGATCGATACAGACAAGCTGCGCAAGGAAGTCGACGATCTTCGCGCCGCCGCGCCCGATTTCGAACCTGCGAAGCACGCACGCGTGCTCGCACGTCGCACCGCGATTCGCTGCGCAGCCGCAGGCGCACTCACCGGACTGCCGCTCGGCCTCGCCGCGATCGGCACGCTCGGCGCCGACCTCGCGTATCTCGTCTATCAACAGTTCCGCCTCATCCTCGGCATCGCGACGATCTACGGCCACGAGCCTTCATCGCGCGAGCGATTCAACGAGGCGCTGTCGTGTCTCGCATTCGGATCCGGCGTCGGCATCGGCAAGCAAGGCGTCGCCGCAGTCCTCGGATCCGCAACCGTCGAAGGCGGTCTGATCGCGGAGAAAATCGGGACGCAGTTTCTGCGCGAACGACTCACGAAACTCATCCCGGTCGTCGGCGTGATTTCCGGCGGCGCGTTCAACTACGCCGCCGTCTACGCAGTCGGACGCAGCGCGATCCGCTACTACGACATGCGCATCGACACGACACTCGCCGAAGAGATCTGGGCCGAAGGCGATCGCGAGCACGCCTGATTCGGTTGGCGGTTGACGGTTGGCAGTTGGCGGTTCTGACCGAACGGCCGTTCTGCGAATCATTGAAAAACCCAAGGAAAACCGTGCAAATCTACGGTTTCACCGCCAACCGCAACTGCCAACCGCCAACCCGGCGTTGTGACACGGCGCATGGAATGTCCCCTCGCAGAGCCGGGTTTGGCCCCAATGACAACGATGCCCAAATTCGAATACGAGTCGCAGACGGACGTCCCCTCCGCGTTCTTTGAACGCCGCACGCTGCGTCGGGTTCGAATGATCGTCGAGTTGACGCTGAACCTGATCAGCAGCGACCGGACGTCGTCGCATCGTGAAGCGCGCTGCCTCGTCGAGTGCGCGCGCAAAGCGGTTCTCGAGCTCTTCCCCGGGTTCGATCGACGCTACGAACACGTCGTGCAGCCACACTTCGATCGCGTGCTGCAACAGCGCTGGCCGGAAGAAGAGCTGCGCTACTCGAGTCCGAGCGAAACGATCAACTAACGCGGCGCATCGGGCACCACTCCTCGGATTTCCCACCTCTCGATCACATCCCTCGGAAACGCATCTCTCCGCGCGAACACCATCGCCGCATCGTCGTATCCGATCAACGCCCAGCGATTACGCGGCCAGTACGCGAGCGACGCAGGCATCGCGACCTTCTGACGCGTCGCGGCATTCATCACCTGCAACGGCGCGCGATACTCCTCCACCGCGAGATCGATCTGATACTTGCGCAACAGCGCGATCCACTTGCGTTGATCCTCGCGCGCGGCTGCAACTTCAGGGATGAACGTGCGATACAACTCGTTGCGACCATCGGTCAGCGCGCGTCGTTCGTTCTTGAATGACCAGATCAGAAAGCCGCCGAATTGATCGGGGTTGTAGATGTTGCCGCGCAGTCCCGTCGATTGCAGTCGCGCGACCGCCGCGATCGGAAAACGTTCCGGCGCGACGCCGAGTCGATGATCGCTCGTCATGACCGCGAACAGCAGAATCAGCGCGGCCGCGGCGTACGCGAGGATCGGACGTATGCGCTCCCATCGAATCGCCGGCGCGACGACGAGCGGAAACGCCGCGAAGAACAACGGCTGATTGCGCACGCCGCGAATAGCGAGGATCGCGAAGATGCCGAGGAGCGCGACATGCGTCCACTCGCGTTTGTCGTTCGTGAAGAACGCAATCGCCGCGATGACGATCGCGATGTAGAGCAGCGGGAACTGCGTGACGCTGCTCGGCAGCCACTCCGCGTTCACGAACGCGCCGCTCTGCACGAACGTCAGCAGTTCGAGCGGCGCGGTGATCGCGTGAATGTGATGTGGATTGATGAGCAACGCAATCGCACTCGCGACGACCGGCGCGACGCGCTTCGTGACGAGCAGCGCGATCACGGGCGCGAGCAACGCGGATGGATGCACGTTGATCCACAACAGCGCGATCGCACCGTGCGCGATCCACGAGCGCGCCTGAATCGCGAGCGCGACGAACAACGCGGCGACACTCGACGGTCGGAAGTCGAACGTGCGCAGCGCACCTGCGAATGCGAGCACGTGCAGCGCGATCGTCGTCGGCTCACTCGAGCGCGGCGCGAACGTCGCACCGGCGAGCACGCCTTTCATCAACGACAGCAGCGTCAAGCCGCCGATGCTGGCCAGCGCGTACGCGACGATTTGAAACAGCCACTCGCCATTGATCCACGCGATGCGATCGCTCGCGACTGCGAACGGATCGATCGATGGAAGCGCGTGATGTTCGGCGATCCAGCGTCCGGTCGCGAGGTGCCAGAAGAGGTCGTAGTTGCGGATCGGACCGATCGCCGCTGCTGCGAGCAGGACGATCGATCCGAGGAGGATGAGGCGGTTGCGCTGCACGAGCGCGATGATAAGCGCTGGTTACTCGGTGCCGTTCGCGAGCTCGACGTCGCCGTTCACGGTGACGATCTTCAGCTCGTGCTCTCCACCGTTCACTTCACCCGACACGCGGCGGCTGCCGGGGTTCGAGTGAATGCTCAGCGGGAAGGACGCTTCGAAGTCGCCGTTGACCTGCGAGAGATCGACGCTGAACGACGCGGTCTTCGGCAACGTCGCCTCGACGCCGCCGTTCACGGTCTTGAAGCGCGCGCCGGAGAAGTTCTTCGTGAACTTCGCCGTCACCGAGCCGTTGACCGTCGTCGCGCGGACTTCGTTCGAGCCGCCGGCTTCGATCTCGATGCCGCCGTTGACGGTGGTGATCTGCGTTTCGCCTTCGCTGCCGTGCGTCGAGATGCGTCCGTTCACGGTCTTCAGATCGAGTCCGACCGTGGGCGGGATGCGCAGCACGTAGTCGATGCGCTTGTCGTTGCGATCCCAGAGGAAGTGGAAGTTCCAGTCGCGATCGCGCTTTTCTTTGCGACCGATGCGCAGCGTCTCGCCGTCGAGCGTCGTCTCGAAGAGGCCGTCGTTCTCTTTCTTCTTGTCGATCTCGAAGTCGCCGCGCGCGGTGGCGACGAGCGTGATCTCGTTCGTCTGCGCGGCTTCGACCTTCACGCTGCCGTCGACTTCGAAGACCTCGAGGTCTTTGATCGAGGCGGCCGGCCAGGTGCGGTTGATCGTTGCCTTGACCGCGGCGTTGTCTCCGCGGTGTCTGCCTTCAACACGACCACAACCCGACGCTGCGAGAATCATCGTCGCGGCGACGGGGAGCAAATAAAGATTCCGTTTCCACCTGTTCATAAGACACCTGCAACCGGGTTGTACGACAATCGCCGAGAGAGGTTTCAGCGCCCCGTGACCGACAGTTCCCAAACCAAGCTCCTCCGGATCGCCGCGTTTCTCGTGGACGCGCTGTCGATTTCGATCATTCTCGTCCTTCCCGCGTCGATCGCAAGTTATGCCATGACCTGGAGTTCCTCGCCGAAAGGCATCCAGCTCGTGTGGTGGGGCGCGCTCGCGATTCTCATCGTCGCGATGTTGCTCCGCGACGGCTGGCGCCGTCGCGGCTCCCCCGGCAAGCAACTCCTCGGCCTCCGCCTGCTCACCCCGCACGGCGAAGGCTGCGGTTACGGACGCTCCATCGCGCGCAACCTGCCGCTCGTCCTGCCGGTCTGGAACCTGATCGAGCTGATCCTCGTCGTCGCCGGCAAGCGCCGCACAGGCGATCGCATCGCGCGGACGAACGTCACCGAGGAGTAGTGGAGGGGCGGGCTCTCAGCCCGCCGTCGTCCTCGGCGAGCTAAGAGCTCGCCGCTCCACGAACGCGCAGCCGCAACTCCGTCAGCCGCTGCGTGAACGCCGCGACCATCGACGCGCGCACGTCGAACACGAACTCGTTTTCTTCGCCGTAGTTCTGCTCTGTGAGCATGATGTCGGGCGGACTCACGAGTCGGTAGACGGTGTTGAGCGCGTCGAACGGGACGATCACGCGGACGCGTTCGTAGATGTAGCGATCGAGCGGCGTGACGAGTTTCAGCGCTTCGGCGGCGGTGTCGCGATAGGCGCGCGAGAGTCCACCGGTGCCGAGCTTGATACCGCCGTACCAGCGGACGACGATCACGCCGAGGTCGTGGAGCGATGCGCCTTCAATCGCGGCGAGGATCGGTTTGCCTGCAGTGCCGGACGGCTCGCCTGCATCGGAGCTGCGCGAGCGCGCGTCATTGAAGAGTCGAAACGCCCAGCAGTGATGCGTCGCGTCGAAGTACTTCTTCTGTGTGCGCGTCAGTTCTTCGAAGAATGCTTCTTCGGATTCGACGTGAAACGCG
>DASVNL010000549.1:0-6227 GCA_036383875.1 Thermoanaerobaculia bacterium | reverse complement strand
CGTCCAGCGCCATCAAAGCCATCTCTTCTCTCAGGTCCACGATCGTTCTCTCAGTCATCGGCATTCTGGAAAGGATCAACCCAAGCATCTCTGGAAAGCATCAACCAAGGCTGAACCCCGCCAACCGACAACCAGCAACCGCCAACTGAACTGCAACTTTCAATACCCTCACCTGTCTTATCCAAACAATGGACGCGTTCGACGAGGCTTACGCGCAGCACTACCCGGGGGTGCTCCGGTTCGTGCGGGGCATGCTTGGGGCGCGTGGGGATGCGGCGGATGTCGCGCAGGAGACGTTTCTCCGATTGCACGCGCAGCGTCCGGATGCGTCCGAGGTGCGGTTCTGGCTGTTTCGTGTGGCGCGCAATCTCGCGATCAATGAGTTGCGTCGCGTTTCGATTCGCGAGCGGCTCGCACATCTCATCGCCTTCTCGCCGCCGCGCGATCCCCAGGCGTTGACGATCGCGGAAGAAGAGCGTCGCCGGCTTGGCGACGCGTTGGCGAAGTTGCCGGCCGATCAGCGCGCGGCGTTGTTGCTGCGCGAGTGGGAAGGGTTGTCGTACGACGAGATCGCGTCGACGGCCGGGTGCAGCGTGGCCAAAGTGAAGAGCGATCTGTTTCGCGCGCGGCAGACGTTGCGCGCGGCATTCGGGAGGAATCCATGAGTTGTCCGCGGCTCGAGCAGACGTCCGCGATCTTCGACGGCGCTGCGATCGACGATGGTCACATCGCGACGTGCGATGAATGCCGCGCGTTCGTCGCCGACGCCTCGGCGTTGCGCGACGTGATGGTTCGTCAGCGCGATGCGACATTCGACGTCGCGCCGCGACGGCGTCGCGCGTTGTGGCTCGTCCCTGCGGCGGCGGTGCTCGCGATCGTCATCGCGTTCGTGACGTTGCGGTCGCCGTCGAACGACACCGGCGCGTTCGCCGGCTTCGATCCCGGCAAGCGTGCGGTGATCACGGTGAAAGGTCGCGACTGATGCGCGCGTCGATGATCTTCGCCGCGCTGTTTGCGATGCTCCTTGTCGATTCAGCATCGAACGCGACGCCGCAGCGCGTGCGCTACACCATTCGCTGCACCGAAGTCGTCGATGCGAAAGAGCGCGTCGTGTACGAAGCGCGCGTCGAAGGGGAGCCGTCGACGGACTTCGACATCGCTCTGCGCGACGCACGTGTCGCGGTGACGGCGTCGTTCGTCAACGAGCCGGCCGCGAACGGCGTCGACACGCGCGTGCGCATCGAAACGCGACGCCGCTTCGGCAACTCGCCGAACGGCTTGCCGCTGTGGGAGGAAGACCGGCAACAGCATCGCTTCACCGTCGGCTTCGATCAGCAGATCGAGTTTCTGCCGTTCGGCGGCGCGGGCGAGCGCGGTTTGCTGAGACTGCAGATCGTGCCGGACGCAGTTGCGACATCGGCGAAGCCGCTCGACATCGCGATCGACAAGCTCGCGTCCGACGCGATCACTGTGCGCGCGTATCGCGTGCCGCACTGGTACACGATCGACGCGACGCTGCTGCAGCACGGCGCGATTCGCGCGCGTGCGACGTCGCGCGTGTTTCTCGACGAACCCGCACGCATTGTCATCGGCGACGTGCGACTCACGCTCACCGCATCGTCGCCGTCGCACGCCGATCCACGCACGACGACGCTGCTGCGTTTCGACGGCGCGCGCAACGGCAAGACGTTCGCGCGTCACTGGGAGGGGATCATGACCAACGAACCGCTGCGATACCCACTCGGCGACGGCTGGACGCTGCAACTCGACGCGAGGCCGCAATGAACGCGCTGCTGCTCGCTGCGATCCTCTGCAACACGACGCTCTGGCCCGGCTTCGATCCGTGCGCGATCCCGGTCGCGACGTTCGACGGCACGCGCACGACGCTCGAACGTCACCCGTCGCCGCCGCCCGAGTTCGTCGACGGTGTGTACGCCGGCCGGCATCCCGCGATCACCGCGAACAGCAGCGCGGACATCGGCGGCGTGCTCACCGCGACGGTGATGCCCAACGGCGACGAAGCGGTCGTCGCGCACGAGATGTTTCACGTCTACCAGCGCACGCATCACAAAGACTGGAGCGCGAACGAAGGCGATCTGCTTGCGTATCCGGTCGCGAGCGACTACGACCTCGTGCGACTCGAGCTCGACGCGCTGCGTCACGCGCTCGTCGACAACTCGCGTGACTGGGCGCGCGCCGCACTCGCGATTCGCGCCGCGCGGTTCGCGAAGCTCGACGCCGCGTCGATCGCGTACGAGCGCAACAACGAGTTGAACGAAGGACTCGCGACGTACGTCGGACATCGCGCCGTCGCGACGCCGGACGATCGCATCATCCCCGCGCGTCCGTTCGCGCCGGAGGAAGTGCGCGATCGTCTCTACGCGACCGGCGCCGCGTACGCGCGTCTGCTCGATCGTCACGCGCCGCAATGGCGCGAATCGCTCGAACGCGAAACGCAGCCGCTCGACGTGATGCTCGCGAACGCGTTGCGCGACGTCGATGCACAACGTGCCGTCGAAACGTATCGCGCGCGACTCGACGAACAGCGTCGCGCGTTCATCGACGCGCCGGGCTGGTCGATCCGCATCGTCCCCGACGCGCCGCTGTTTCCCGCGGGCTTCGATCCGCTAAACGTGCGGCTCGTCGCGAACGGCGAGGTGCTGCACACGCGCTTCGTGAAGCTCGCGAACGCGTCGGGCAGCATCGAGGTGATGAACCAGCACGCGCTCACGACCGCGGCCGGCACGCATCCGCTGTTTCAGGGGATGACGGAGCTCGCGATCACCGGCCTCCCGCGTGAGCCGAAGATCACGCGGGAGGGGCGAACGGTTTCAATCGAATGCGAAGGTGTGAATGGGAAGGTCGCCGGCGACGTGATCGTCACTCCGCCTTCAGCGTCTCCGCGTCGTACACGACCCCGTTCTTGACGACGTACTTTGCCTTCACGCTGTTGTGGATGTCGTCCAGCGGGTTAGCGGTGAGGACGATGAAGTCGGCGAGCTTGCCGGCTTCGATCGAACCGAGATCGGGTGCAAAGCCGATCTTGTCGGCGGCGAGAATCGTGGCGGAGCGCAGCGCCTCGTGCGGTGTGAGCGCGCCGCCTTTGCCGCCTTCACCGGCCATCGACCAGAGCTCCCAATGCACGCCGAGGCCTTGCAACTGCCCGTGTGCGCCGAGGGAGATGTTGCCGCCGGCGCGAAGCACGTCGGCCGCGCCGCGGGCGACGGTCGGGAAGTGATACTCCGACGGCTCGATCCACAGATGGCGGCGCGTGCGCGCGTCGATGAAGAAATGCGGCACGAACCGTCGCAGCTTCGCGTCGTCGTGCGCTTCCGGATGCATCTGCCAGAAATACTGCTCGCCCCACGGGCCGCCGTACGACACGAGCAGCGTCGGCGTGTAGAACGTCGTCGACGCGGCGACGAACTTCACGACGTCGTCCTGCAACTCGACCGGCAGCGAATGCTCGAACGCGGTGAAGCCGTCGAGCGCCATGGTGAGGTCCGTGTTCAACTCGCCCGCACCTTCCGCGGTGAGCAGCATCTTCTCTTCGCGCGCGGCCTCTGCGAACCACAGACGCTGCGCGCGTCGCGGTTGCTGGTACACCTTGATCATGCGCGCGCCGTACTGCTTCATGCGACGCACCTGGCGACGCGCGTCGTCGAGATCGTTGACCTCCGCGAAGATGTCGGCCTGCTGCCCGCCGTACAGCACATCGCCCGACGAATAAACGCGCGGCCCGGTCATCAGTCCCGCCTCGACCATCTCGGCCTGCGCGAACACATCGAGCGACGGCGCGGACGGGTCGTACACGGTCGTGACGCCGTACGCGAGGTTCGTCGCGTACTCCCACTTCGTCTCCGGGAAAATCTCGAAGCCCGAGTAATGCAGATGCGCGTGCGTGTCGATGAGGCCGGGCACGATGGTCATGCCGCTGCCGTCGATGACTTTCGCATTCGCAGGCGCGGTCGCATTCGCGCCGACGCCAGTGATGCGATTGTTCGTCACGACGACGTCCGCGCGATCGAGGACTTCGTTGCCTTTCATCGTGACGACGCGTGCGTTGCGAATCACGAATGAGCCGGACGGCGTCGCACGCGGCATCGTCAGCGCGATGGCGATGCTCTCCGACTTCGGAACCTTCAGCTTCGGCTCGTCTTCTTTCTTGGCTTCGTCTTTCTTCGCGTCGTCTTTTTTCTCTGCTTTCGCGCGCTCGTCTTCGACGAACTTGATCGCGCTTTGCAGCGGGAGTCGATGGAACGTGCCGCCCGCGGTCCACGTGATGGTCTTGCCGGCGTCGGCCCAGTCGACGTATCCACCCGCGTTCTCCGACAACCGCCACGTCGGGACCGACCCCTGCCCCAATCCCACCTCGGGCGGATCTTTCATCACGAGGTTCGGCAGCGCCGCGACGTAGACGTTGTCCCGCGACGTGAACGCGACCCACTGTTCATCCGGCGAGGGGACGAGATCGCCGATCGCGGGGAAGCGCAGCAGGCTCTTCTTGTCCGTCCCGTCGAGACGGATGGACACCAATTCATTTTTCGGATCGTCGGTGGGTTTGCCGGGCTGGATGTACTGGCGATAGAAGACGCGCGTGCCGTCGCGGTTGAACCACGCCTGCGGGTGGAAGCGGAAGGTGTCCGCGATTTTCACCGTCGTGATGAACTGCGCATCGCCGCCGTTCGCGGAGAGCCAGCGAATGTCGAAGAGCTGTTCTTCTTCGGGTTGCCGCCCGCGGAACTCGAGTCCCGATCCCTGAATCACGACGAGCTTCGAGCCATCCGGCGACCACTCGGGGTTCGCGTAGTGTCCGGCGATCGATGTGAGTTTCTGCGGCTTGCCGCCGACGCGCGTCTTCCATACGTGACCGCCATCGACGTCACTCCACGTGACGTACGCGATCCACTGGCCGTCGGCCGACACGGACGGCGCGTACTCGCGCTTCGGCAACGTCGCGTCGTCCGGCGTGATGCGCACCGGCGCGCCGTCCGCTTTGCCGTTCGCGAGTTTCTGCATCCAGATGCGGCCGAACGCGTCGAACACGATCGAGCCGCCGTCAGACGTTTGCGACGCGCTGCGCAGAATGCGCGCGCGCACCGGACCGCTCTCGACTTTCTCCTGCCACGCGACGCGCGGCGCGAGCTGCTGTTCGACGTCGGCGGTGAAGGGGATCTCGCTCATCGCCTTCGATGCGAGGTCGAGTTTCGTGATGCGTCCGTGATTGCCGAAGTAGAGCGCGTCGCGCGTGAGCGCCATCGCGGGATACGGCTCCATCTGCGCGAAGCCTTCCTGCTCGTCGCGCGTGATGCCGGTCGCGAGGATCGACTCCGCACCGCCGCGCAGATCGCGACGTACGAGCACCGTTCCTTCGTCGCGACGGCTGACGAAGAGCATCGTGTTGCCGCTCGCGTCGACGATCGGACGGATCGCGCCGCCGTAGCCGGTGGTGAGTTGCGCGGTGTCGCCGGTCTGGCGGTCGTAGCGGAAGATCTGCCACAGGCCGCCGGAGATGTCGGGCGCGTAGCTGAAGCCCGCGCGGCGTCCGGAGAAGTAGAGGAAGCGTCCGTCCGGCGAGAAGGTCGCGCCGGAAGCGTTGTTCATCTCATCGGACGACGTGAGCTTCACGCCCGAGCCGCCCTGCACGTGAAACATCCAGAGCTCGACCGGCGGGATGCCGCCGCGCTTGCCGGTCTCTTTGCGCGCGACGAGGTAGTTGCCGTCCGGCGACCAGATCGCGGAGCGCACGTACTCGTCTTTCTCGCTGGTCAACGCGCGCGGCGATTTGCCGTCCGCCGCCATGAGCCAGACGTTGTCGATGCCGCTGCGATCGGAGGTGAAGGCGATGGTCTTGCCGTCTGGCGAGAACCGCGGATGCCAGTCGAACGCCGGACCACGCGTGATGGCCATGGCCTTCCCGCCGGCGATCGGCACGGTGTAGATGTCGCCGAGGAGATCGAACGCGATGGTGGAGCCATCGGGCGAGACGTCGAGCGACATCCACGTCGACTCGTTGACCGTAAACGCAACCTTGCGCGCATCCGCGCGAGGCTTGTTGATCTCCGCCGCCGGATCGAATTTCTTCGGCTCTTCTTTTTTGGGTTTGGCGACGACGGGGACGACCACGAGCAGCGCGAGGAGAAGAATGGTTCGTTTCAAGCTTCCTCCAGTTGGCGGTTGGCAGTTGGCGGTTGGCGGGAGGCCACCACTCGTCCGTTGCGATCGTG
>DASVNL010000548.1:0-1745 GCA_036383875.1 Thermoanaerobaculia bacterium | reverse complement strand
GCTCGTGCACGAAGCGCTCGCGTCGCGGTATCTCGCGTCCGGGAAAATGGCGGAGGAGTTCGAGCGGGAGCTTGCGGAGCGGATCGGCGTGCGGCACGCGATTGCGGTGTCGAGCGGCACGGCTGCCTTGCATCTCGCGATCATCGCGTCCGGCGTGCGCGACGGCGATCACGTCATCACGACGCCGTATTCGTTCGTCGCATCGTCGAACGCGATTCTGTACGAGCGCGGCATCCCGATCTTCGTCGACGTCGATCCGGAAACGCTCGACATCGACCCTGCGAAAACGTGTGAAGCCATCGAAACGCTCATGCATCGTCGCGCGGGTTGGCGTTCACTGCTGCCACGCACGTGCAACGCGGACGACGGCGTGTTGCGCGCGGTGTTGCCCGTGCATCTCTTCGGGCGACCGGCGGAGTTGCGCGACATCGTCGCGACCTCGCGACGAAACGACGTCGCCGTCATCGAAGACGCATGCGAAGCCCTCGGCGCGAAGGCCGACGGCGTGTTCGCGGGCGCGTGGGGCGATGCCGCGACGTTCGGCTTCTATCCGAACAAACAGATCACCACCGGCGAAGGCGGGATGCTCGTCACGAACAACGACGAGTGGATGCGCCTCTTCCGCAGCCTGCGCAATCAGGGCCGCGCCGCCGATCCCGAATGGCTGCGGTACGAGCGACTCGGCTACAACTACCGCATGGACGAGCTCAGCGCCGCGCTCGGCCTCTCGCAACTGCGACGCCTCGACGATCTGCTCGCGCGACGCGAAGCGGTCGCGCGTCGCTACGCCACGCTGCTCGCGAACATCGACGGCGTTTCGCCGCTCGCACCGCCGCGACGCGAGATGACCATGACGTGGTTTCTCTACGCGATCCGGCTCGCACCGGACATCGATCGCGATCATCTACGACAACGACTGGCCGCGCGCGGCATCGCGTCGCAGCCGTACTTCTGGCCGATTCATCTGCAGCCGTTTTACATGGAGCGTTTCGGATATCGGCCCGGCGATTTCCCGGCGGCCGAGGCGGCGGGACGGTCGATGCTGGCGCTGCCGTTTGGTCCGAACGTGTCGGACGACGACGTCGCGTACGTGTGCGACGCGATCGCGCACGAAATCGAACGGGCTCGCGAGACCGCGCCGCTCGTGCGAAGCTGAGCGCAATGGCGCAACGCCCTCTTCGAATCGCGCAGATTGCGGCGGCGTCGAATCGATCGCCCTGGTTCACGGAGATCTGCGCGGAGCTGAAGCGTCGCGGATTCGACGTCATCGCGGTCATCGACTCCGGCGAAGGCGATCTCGCGGAGCGCCTGGACGCGATCGGCGTGAAGCGCTACGCGATTCCACTCATCATCGCGAAAGGCCTCGATCGCGCGCGGCTGCCGTTCTATCTGCTGAAGCTGCCGTGGGCCGTGCTCAAGCTTGCGTGGATCCTGCGACGCGAACGCATCGACGTCGCGCACTCGCACATCTTCGTCGCGAACCTCGTCACACGATTCGCGCATCGGCTCACGCGCGCGCGACACTTCGCATCGCTCGCCGGACCGCGCCATCTCGAGGCGCCGTTCACGCGTGCGATCGACCGCTGGACGTGGCGTCTCGACGATGTGCTCGTCGGCGGCTGCGAGTATGCCGTGCAACTCTGCCGCGACCACCTCGGCGCACCCGACGACCGGCTCGCGTGCGTCTACTACGGCTCGCGTCCCGAAGTCTTCGATCCCGCGATCGCCGATCGCGCGCGCGTGCG
>DASVNL010000547.1:0-9798 GCA_036383875.1 Thermoanaerobaculia bacterium | reverse complement strand
GAGCCGCAACGTCCCCGCGACGACGCGCGAGAGGTCGAGCAGATCGTCGATGAGCTCCGCCTGCGCTTTCGCGCTGCGGATGATCGTGCCGACGGCGAGCTTCGTCGTGGCTTCGTCGGTCATGCCGAGGTCGAGCATGTGTGCCCAGCCGCTGATCGCGGTGAGCGGCGTGCGCAGCTCGTGCGACAGCGTCGCGAGGAACTCGTCCTTCGCGCGATTCGCGGCGTTCGCTTCGACGTACAACGCGGCGTTGTGCACCGCGACGCCGACGCGCGCGGCGAGGTCTTCGACGAACGGCACATCACGCGATTGAAACCGCCGGCCCGATTCGGCATGCAGAAACGACAACGTGCCGTAGACGCGGCCGCCCGACATGATCGGCGCGATGATCCACGAGCGGAGTCCGAGGGCGCGGATGATTTCGCGATGCCGGTCGTCCTGCGCGAGTGATTCGACGTACGAGGGATCGATCGACTCGAGATACTGCGCCTTGCCCGTGCGGATCACGTGGGCGATGGGATCGACCGCGGCGGGCAGCGGATACGTGCGATCGATTTCGCTGATCATCGCAGCCTTCTCAGGATCGCGATGCGCGATGACGAGACGTCGATGCGGTCCCTTTTCCGGTGCGACGTCGATCGTGCACCAGTCGGCGAGACGCGGCACCGCGAGCGCGGCCAGTCGCGTGAGAATCGTTTCGGGATCGAGCGATTCAGTGAGCAGCGCCGACGCGTCAGCGAGAAACACGGACGCTTCCTCGGCGCGACGCCGGTCATCGATGTCCGTCGCGGTGCCGATCCACTCGCGCACCGAGCCGTCTTCGTTGTGCACCGGCACGCCGCGCACGGCGAACCAGCGATATCGATCGCGGATGTAGATCGGCAGCTCGACGTCGTACATCGTTCCGGTCGCGAGTGCCTCGTTCCAGTGCGCGAGAAAACGCTCGCGATGTTCGGGATGGATGCGCTTGACGCCCGCGCCTTCGCGCGACTCTTCGAGCGTGATGTTCATGAGCGCGCGGAGGCCGTCCGTCTCCGCGCTCGGGACGCCGTTCGCGTCTGTGGACCAGACGGTCTGCGCCGTCGCGGTGACGAGCGTGCGGTAGCGCTCTTCCTCGATCTTCAATTTCTCCGCGGTCGCACGCGCGTTTTCGAGCAGACGCGCGTTGTCGATCGCGATCGCGGCCTGCGCCGCGACGCCGGTCACGAGGCGCTCCGCTTCTTCGAGAAACTTCGCGGGCTGACTGTGCCCGAAGAAGAGACCGCCGAGGACTTCGCCGGAGCGCGAAATCACGGGCACCGCTAGATAACTGACGACGGGCAGATGTCCCTTGGGCAAGCCGTGATACGGCGCGTTGTGGCCGTAGCGCGGATCTTTGCGAATGTCGTCACTGCGCACGACGCCGCTGCCGGCGAACGTCGGTCCGAACACGGCGGTGTTGCGCGGCATCGGAAAGTTTTCGAACGCCTCGCGCGGGACGCCGGAGATCGTCCAGAGCATGTACGACTCTCCGCGCTCGTCGATCTCGTTGCTGAAGTACGCGCCGAATTCCGCGCCTGCGAGCATCGTCGCGGCGTCGGTGATGTATTGCAGGAGCTTGCCCGTGTCGAGCTCCGCGGAGAGGATCTCGCTGACGTCGAGCAGCGTGCGCAGCATGAAGTTCTGCCGCTCCAGCGCCTGACCCCGCAACTGCACCTCGGACTGCGAGAACTTCAGGTCCTCGATGTCCGTCGCGGTGCCGTACCAGCGCAGCACAGTGCCGTCGTCGTCGAAGACCGGCAACGCGCGGCTGAGGTGCCAGCGGTACGTGTTCGTCGCGCGATCGAAGAAGCGGTACTCGATGTCGTACGGCTGTTGCGTGCGCACCGCGGTGTGCCACGTCTCGAGCGTGCGCTCGACGTCGTCGGGGTGAAGGATGGGAAGAAAACTTTCGTCGCCGCCGAGGCTCGGATCGAGTCCGGTGAACTCGTACCAGCGTTTGTTGTAGTAGTCGGTGTAGCCGTCCGGGCGCGCCGAGAAAACAATTTGCGGCATGGCGTCGGCGAGATCGCGATAGCGCCGTTCTGCGTCGCGACGCGCGGTGACGTCGCGGGAGATGACGACGATGCCGAGGGCGGTCTTGGTGTCGTCGTAGATTGGGGTGATCACCCATTCGAACGCGCGCTCGCCGTCCGGGAGTGACAACCACAGCTCGCGTCGCGACGGGATGCCCGTGCTCATGACGCGCTCGCGCTCGATCACGAACTCCGTCTCGTGGTCCGGCAATAGTCCGAGCTCGGCCAGCGTGCGGCCGAGCATCGCGTCGGGAGTGAGCCCGAATACCTGCGCGGCCGGCTCGTTCACGAAGGTGTATCGGCCGTCGCGGGAAAGCACGTACACGAGGTCGGGCGTCGCGGCGCCGAGTGCGCGCAACACAAGCCCTGAATCGATGGATCGTTGATCGGACATCAGGCTTTTCGCGGCACTGCAAGGATGCGGCCGTTTGAGCGGCGGAGTATAGGGTCCCAACTACACGGTCACGTACGGCTGTCCGGCTTGCCATCACAAAATGACTCTAGTCCGCGCGGAAGCCGGTTCCTACAATGGGGATTCGAGCTGTTCCAAACGAAACACTACGGAGAATCATGCGAACCGCAATTGTCAGTTTTGCCTGCATTTTGATCGAGGCGTTCAGCATGAACGGCGCGTCGGCGCAGCTGGAATCGAATTCAGAAACGGGTTGGGTGCCGCTCACCATTCGCTTCACGAGCAGCATCCGAGTCTCCATGTCACGCGCACTCTCTCCCGTCGTGCATGGCGATACCCCGTGTGCAGTGAGCTGGGCTCTCGATTGACCGCGGGTTAGTCCAGTGGTTCTCGACCCGGCGGCCTGGCAGCGGCCGCCGGGTTCTTCTCTGCGTCCATAGAGCCGCGGTCATAATACCGACCCGATGAGTCGTCGAATCGGGTTGGTGGGGTTGCTTCTCTTCGGGTCGGGTGCGTGCGCGCTCGTCTATCAAACAGTCTGGCTGCGGCAGTTCCGCCTGATCTTCGGCGCGTCGACGGCCGCATCCGCCGCGGTGCTCGCGATCTTCATGGGCGGCCTCGGCCTCGGCGGTCTCCTTCTCGGCGCGCGCGCCGACCGCCATGCGCGCCCGCTCGCGTTCTACGGCCTCCTCGAGCTCGGTGTTGCGTTCTCCGCCGCGATCACGCCGCTTCTGCTCATGCTCGTGCGGTGGATCTACCTCGCGACCGGCGGCTCGCCGACGCTCGGCCTCACCTTCGCGACCGTCCTGCGACTCGTACTCGCGACCGTCGTGCTGATCATCCCGACGGTGCTGATGGGCGGGACGCTGCCCGCCGCCGCGCGCGCAATCACGGCGCGCGAAGACATCGGACGTCGCGGCCTCTCCGTGCTCTACGGCATCAACACCCTCGGTGCGGTGACCGGCGTCGTGTTGTCGACGTTCGTGTTTCTCGAACTGTTCGGCAATCGCATGACGCTGTTCCTCGCCGCGCTGCTGAACGTGCTCATCGCCCTCGGCGCGCTGCTCATCGATCGTCGCGACACGCGCGACGCCGAGCCCGCGCTCGCGCCGGAGTCGCAGACATCCGCAAGCGCCGCACCGCGCCGCTTCGTGCTCATCGCGTCCGCGCTCACAGGGTTCACGTTCCTGCTCATGGAGCTGGTCTGGTACCGCATGCTCGCGCCGCTTCTCGGCGGCACGACCTTCACCTTCGGCCTGATCCTCGCCGTCGCGCTCCTCGGCATCGGTGCGGGCGGACTCGTTTACTCGATGCGCGAAAACCGCGAGGCCACGATCGGCGCGTTTGCATTGTCATGCGCGCTCGAAGCCGTGTTCGTCGCGCTTCCGTATGCGGAAGGCGACGGGCTGGCCATGCTCGCGATGTTGCTTCGTCCCGCGGGCGCCGGACTCGGATTTTCCGGGTATGTGATCGGCTGGACGCTCATTACATTCGTCGTCGTCTTTCCGGCCGCGTTCATCGCGGGCATTCAATTTCCTCTTTTGATCTCGCTCATCGGACGCGGACGCGAGTCCGTCGCGCGCGACATCGGACTGACCTACGCGTGGAACACCGCGGGCTCGATTGCGGGCTCGATCGCAGGCGGATTCGGCGCGCTACCCCTCCTCAGTGCGCCCGGCACGTGGCGCGCAGCAGTGTGGGTGCTCGTGGTCCTCGCGGGTGGCGCGATCGGCGTCGCATTGTCGCGGTCGCGATTGACGTGGAAAACCGTGGCCGCGGTATTCGCGGCGGTCATTGCGATCGCGGCGACGCGCGCGACCGGTCCGACTGCGGCGTGGCGACACACACCGATCGGCGCAGGTCGCGCGGAAATCGAGAAACCGTCGCGCAATCACACGAAGGAATTCATCCACGCGCGCCGGCGCACGATCGAGTGGGAAGTCGATGGCGTGGAGAGCTCGCTGGCATTGTCGAAAAGCGACGGCTACGCGTTCGTCGTCAACGGCAAGAGCGACGGCCATGCGATTCTCGACGGCGGCACGCAGATCATGGGCGGCATTCTCGGCGCGATGCTCCATCCGCAGCCGAAGAATGCGCTGGTCATTGGACTCGGTACCGGCACGACCGCGGGCTGGCTTGGCGCAGTCCCGGAAGTCGATCGCGTCGACGTGTTCGAAATCGAACCTGCGATTGCGCGCATTGCGGCGGCATGCGAAGACGTCAATCACAAGCCGCTGAAAAATCCGAAAATCCACATTTCTTATGGCGACGCGCGCGAATTATTGCTGACGAGCCGTCAACGTTACGACGTCATTTCCTCCGAGCCGTCGAATCCGTATCGCTCGGGCATCGCCAGTTTGTTGACCACCGATTTCTATGAGGCCGCCGCGAGCCGCCTCGCCGACGGTGGGATGTTTTTGCAATTCCTGCAGGCGTACGAAATCGACAGTGCGACGTTGCGCATGGTTTACGCGACGTTCGGCCAGGTCTTCCCGTACGTCGAAACGTGGGAAACGCGACGGGGCGATCTGCTGCTCGTCGGGACGATGAAGCCGATCGTGTACGACGCGAATGCATTGCGCGCGCGTCTGGCGCGCGATCCGTATCGCTCCGCGATTCTCGCAGTGTGGCGCGCCGTCGATCTCGAGGGCGTGCTCGCGCACTACGTCGCCGGACAGGAAACGTCGGCGGCGTTGGCGGACGGCGGTTTGACGAACACCGACGATCGCACCCGCATCGAATACGGCTTCGCCCGGACCCTCGGCAATAACGCATTCTTCCAGATCAACGATCTGCGCGAGCTCGCGCGGCGGAAACTCGACGACCTCCCGGCGGTGTCGGGGACCGTCAATGTCGGACTGGTGCGCGATCAGCGCCTGTCGCTCATCGCGTCTGAAGCAGCCTATCCGCCCGATCTCGCGACGCTCAATCCCGATCAGCAAATGCGCGTACGCGCGTACATCGCGCATGCACAAGGCGATTACGAGGGCGCATTGCGCGCGTGGGTCGGACAGCGCACGCGCCCGACGCAGCCGACGGACTTGCTGACATTCGCGGAGTCGTACGCGAATCGTGCGGAAGAAGCGGTCGTTCCGTACATCGACGAACTCCGCGCGTACAAACCTGCCGAAGCGGATTATGTGCTGGCGCGATTGCGCTGGAAGCAGAAGCGATATCCGGAAGCGGCGGCCGCATTGCGAGAGTGCCTTGTGCGGATGCGCACCGATCCGTGGTCGATGCCGATGTTGTACGGCCGCGTGCTCGAGCTTTCTGTGGACATCGGCGTCGCCGATCCGGCCGCGGGTCGCGCGTTTTACGATTTGCTCGCGGTTCCCTTCGCCGCGCACGCGTCGGACTCCCAACGCATGCTGACGCGCTTACAGCTCGCGACGAACCTCACGAAAGGGCAGTGCAATCCGCTCGCAATCGAGGCATTACAGCCGTTCGAAGTCGCGGTTCCGTGGGATCGCTTCTTCCTTCGCAGCCGCCTGACCTGCTACGAGCGCTTCAATCATCCGCTCCTTGCGAAAGCGCGCAAGGACTGGGATGAATATCTGAAGAACGAGCCGCTTCCATTGAGCGCGACGGTTCGATAGAAACAAAAACGGCGGCGCTTTTGGCGCCGCCGTTTGTCTATTGATCGGTTTGTTCCGACGTGATGTACACGCGTGGGAAGCCGAAATTGCCCGGAGGCCAGGCTCCCTTGATCAGGCGTTCGTCGAAGTAGATGTCCGGATTACCGGCTTTTTCCGCGTTTCCTTCGGCCAGTACTGAGCCGAAGTAGACCGCGTTACCGGTCGCGTCGAATGTGCCTTCACTGTAGAAGACGCCGTTGAACGAATTGTTGAGCTGCACCAGGCCGCCGTCCTTGTCCCAGCCATTCGACGTGCAGTTTTCGCGATCGATTTTCCGGTTCGCGAGAAGGACGCCGCTCTCCGCGACGCACGTGACCGGCGTACCACCGCTCGTGATCTTGGGACGCCGCGTCGTCACTGCAGTTTTCGCGTCGGCGAGATTTGCGCTCGTCGATGCCGGGTTGTACCACGAAGCGATCGTATTGCCCGTCGGGGCGGTGGGGTAGACGAGGTTCAAATACGGCTCATGCGGCTCTGAGCAATTCGTGCCCGGATTGCAGGCCGGAGTGTAGGGAACGATGAACCACTTCGCGTCGGCCGGCAGCGTCGCGGCGCTGTTGTTGGCCGTGGCCACGTTGCTGACGACGAAGTCGAAAATGCCGTTGATTGCCGAGGCGCCGTTGCTCCAGGGCAGATCCTGAAAATCCCACTCGCCGTTGGACATTCCCTTGATTCTGCAGTTTGCGCCCGTGCCGACGACGCACGCGGGTCCGGGCGACGGCACAACGCGTTTGTAGCCTTTGTAATCAGGATTGGTGCTGTCTTCCTCGACTTCCATGAAGCCGATGTCGCGATACGGCTCGCCGGGCATGTTCACCCACTCGTTGACGCCGCCGAGACCCTTGGTGCCGAATCCCGCCGAGTTCAGGTAAATGAATCCTTTGGCCTGCATCGAGCCGCCCTGAATGTCGATGGCCGGCGTGAGGACGCCGCCCTGACCGTTCTGCGGATTCGACTGGTTTTGCGTATCGAAGAAATAGAAACCCGGAACCGATTTCGGACCGGTGCCGGCGGGCGGAGTCGACGTAATGTCCACCCACTGGCGGAACGTGCGCGAGCGTCCGAATTTATCCTGGAACGTATCTCCCGAGACCCAACGCAAGTAATAAATATTCGGCTCGTCGTCGGCCGTAATCGCCAGTTGCTTCCAGAAGTTGTAATCGATGCGCGGGAAGAGGACGTTCTGATAATCGGGCCGCGAATTCTGCGTCTGGTACTGGAACCAGTTCGAGCGGTTCACCGTCGAGTCGTCCGGCTCGTTGCCGTATGAATAGTCGTAAGGCGTCGGCTCGACGTTGCCCTTGATGTTCAGTGAGCCGCGCGCGCGCATCTGCCACCACGGATCGGGATACGCCTGGCCGACGAGCTCATAGAGATAGTTCTTCGTGTCCTTCGCGTCGGTCGTCGCGACGTGCGGCCAGTCCTGCGTCGTCGAGAGCGGATATTGCGTCGGATCGTAGCCGTGCTCGAAGTGCGCCCAGTCCCACGCGTCCGCCCACGGGATGCCGGCGTACGTTTTGGCCATGGTCATGTCGCCGTTCGACGTCGTCTTGCCCCAGTGGACCTGGATATTACCGCTCGTATTGAGGTTGGCGTTCGTCTGCACGGGACCCTGCGGTCCGGGGAACGGCCATTCCGCGATCGTGACCTTGACTGTACGCGTGGCGATGACGCGACGCGTCACGCCCGCGCCGGTGCACGGAAAGGCCGTACACGGCGGATCGTATTTCGTCGCCGTGACGCGGATCGACGCGATGCCGAAACGCGTGCCGCCTTCGACGAATCCGGATGCCGCGACGGCTGCGCCGCTCGCCGCGGCAGTCCAGCCGGCGGCAGTATTGATGGTCGCGTTTTCGACCGGCGGCGCGTACACGCGAATATCCGTGATGATGCCGCCTTCATTGTTGTCGATGGTCGTGGCCGACGCGTTCGTATTGAACAGGCGGATGTTGAAAAGGGTGAGGAAATCGGTCGTCGCGCTCATTGCGGTCCGGGCGTTTCCTGCCGTGGTTTGATTGATCCACACGTCCGGATTGGTCTCCGTTCCGTACAGACGGTGCTGATTGAGATTCGTGCGGAACGGCTTGTCGAACAACAGATCCGCGGGGGCCGTCTTGTAGACGCCGATCGCGACGCTGTTCAGTGTGCGTGCGACTTTGAAGGCCGGCTGATTGGGGGGCAGGATTCCCTGCCGGTCCGCCCAGTCGGGATTCTGGAACCAGTCCACGGCCCGCATGGCGCCGGCTTCGGCGACCTGCAGCGTCTGGGTGTAATTCTTCTGCGTCATCGAGATCGCGCTCTCGGTTTGCGTGACGGCCACGAAGGCGAGGCCGAGGAGCGTGAGCCCGACGAGAATCATCAGGGCGACCAGGAGCGCGGACCCGCGTTCCCGCCGGCCCTGGCGTCGTTTGATGTTGCGATTCGGCTTACGGTCGTTCATCGAATTCCTCTAGTTGCACGAGAACAGCGTCGTCGGCTGCGGAACGATGCGGCAGTTCTGCGACGACACGTCGACGCTCGGACGCGTGTAGATCACGCAGAACGAGGTGATCGGCGAGCTCGCGTTCGTCAGGATCTTGTTGAAGTTCACGCGAATCACGTAATTCTCGGTCTCCGCAAAAATCGTCGTGTTGGCCACGGGCGATCCCGATGTTGGAGGCGAGGTGGTGATCGTACGAACCGTGGTCGCGCCGGTCGAGGCGACGTCGCCCAGAGTTCGGACGGCGGTGCCCGTTCCAGTCGACGGGAACTCGATGTTCGTCAGCGTCGTCGCGGTCGCGTTGCCTGCGATCACCGGATCCCACTTCAGCTCGACGGTCGAGATCGAGAGGTCCTGCGCGCAGAGATTCTTGAAGGCGATGTCGACGTACGACTGACCTGGCGCGTAACGCACGACGTTCGTGTCGTTCGTGTACGCGGCGAGGCAGCAGCCGGTGGCCGTACCTTCTTCGATGTAGCGAGTGAGCGTCATCGCGCAACCGCTGGCGTCGCGCGCGACGACGGTGAGTTCGTAGAGCTCACCGACTTCGGCTTCCACGAGCGGGAAGGCGTACGGAGGTCCGCCGGACTGCGAGCCGAGGTCGATGACGAGTGAACCGGTCTTGAGGAACGCCTGCGCGGAGACGAGGCCCGTGCCGTTGACCACGACGTTCGACGCCGGGTTGTTCGTCAGCCACGCCGACGCCGGAGTCAGACCGTCGCCTTCGAGCGCGAGCGTGACCTGCACGTCGACGCTGCTGCCGGTGAACGAGCAGGGGAACCACAGCACCGGTGATTCCGCCGACGCCATGTACGTCGCGGGCGAACCAGTCGGACACTGCTCGGCGCGCACGGTGTACTGATAGGTGTAGACGGTCGGACCGCTCTTCGCGGGCGGCGTATCGGTGAACGTGAACGTCGGCCCGGCGGTCG
The DNA here is from genome assembly GCA_036383875.1 of Thermoanaerobaculia bacterium. Classification (GTDB taxonomy): domain Bacteria; phylum Acidobacteriota; class Thermoanaerobaculia; order Gp7-AA8; family Gp7-AA8; genus QHVT01. The sequence goes on along the minus strand of DASVNL010000547.1, from coordinate 286 downwards.
GATTCGAATCCGTCGCGACGATCTCCTGTACCGGCGCGCCTCCCGGAGGACCGGTGCTGGTGTCGAGCGTCGTGCCGATGTAGCGGCTGCGCGTGACGATGTAGCGCTGGATCTGAATCGTGTTCGGCGGCGCGGCGATGTCGGTCTTCACCTTCGGCCACTGGAGCTGAATGTTGCAGTTCGCGCCGGTGCACTCCGAGGCGGGCAAGGCGACGAGTGCTGTCGGAGCTGCGGGATTCGCGGCCGCGCTGGCGCGTCCGGGCGATCCGTTACCCGACGCGGGCGA
>DASVNL010000546.1:0-8941 GCA_036383875.1 Thermoanaerobaculia bacterium | reverse complement strand
ACGCGTCGTGCGTCGCAGCACGGAAGTGATGAGCGAGCTGCGCAGCGACGATCCGCAGAAAGTCCGCGCCGCCGGCGCGATCGACCTGCAGACCATTCAGAAGTACATGAACTTCTGGTTCAGCAGCGCGCTCGATCTGTTTGGATCGGAAATCTCGTCGAACGCCGCGTCGTATTTCGCGAACGGCTTGAAGGGTCGTCCGGACGAAGGTCTGTACGAAGAACACTCCGCGAACGGCGAATACACGCTGCATGTGCCGGACGGCAAAGGCGGCGTGAAGGCGGAGAGCGTTTCGATGCGCAACGCGATGAACGAAGTGCTGCGCGTCGCGTACATCCGCGACTGCGAGAACGGCGTGAAGCGCTGGAACAAGATCATCGAGAAGGCCGGCTTCGACTTCCGCCTTTCGCTGCCGAGCGCGCGGTTCCGCCGCACCGTCGGCGCGTGGGCGAACGTCCCGACCGATCCGGCCGGCAACATCATCGCGCCCGAGGCATTCGCGGCGGGCATCCGCTCGTGGATCCCGACCCCGGACGATCAGGCCTTCGTCGCGTCGGTGATGCATCCGGTGTACGAGAGCGGCAAAGTCGCGAACTGGATCGCACCGCCGGAACGCGGCATCAACAACATGCCGGTCGACTACGAGTACGTGAGGGTCTGAACTCGGGTAATTCGTAGCGCCGGCTTCCAGCCGGCCGTAGCGCCGGCATCCTGCCGGCGGGCTGGAAGCCCGCGATCCGGCCGCCAGGATGGCGGCGCTACGGTTGGTTTCCGTCCACCCTCACCGTCGATTGTTCGAGCACGCCCGCGTCGCGCAGGATTGCGCGCACGCGCGGCAGCGCGTCGTTCGTCGATGCCACCTCGACCGTGAAGTCGTAGTGTCCGACGTCGGTCGACGTCTGCACGATCGTCCCGACGTTTTCCTGCTGGATGCGCTCCTCGATCTGCTTGCGCGTTTCGAGCTGCGCGGGCGTCGGCGGTTCCGGCTTCTCGAGCCGTACCTGCACGCGCACGACTTCCGTTGCGCGCACCGCGGCGAGCGTTTCCTTCGCGACCTCTTTGATCTCCGCGGCCGACTCCCCTTTTCCGCATGCGACCACGCCGAGGACGAGCAATGAAATCAGGACACGCACGGGGATCACGGTAGCAGAGCGCGCGCGGTCTCGGCGTTCGCGGGATAGAACGCTTCGATCGCGAGCTCGGACAACGTGACGTCGATCGGCGTCCCGAAGATCGTCGTCGTGCTGATGAACGACAGCACGCCGTGCGGCGTGATGAACTCGAGCGGAATCGCGACGCCGCCGAGGTCGCGGCGTTGCGTGAACGTCGCAGGCGCGGGATACGCGCGCAGTTCATCGAGCAACGCGAGCAGCGTGGCGTCGCCGGACACGTCGACCTGGCGTCGCAGACGATCGAGCAGATGCGCGCGCCACTCCGCGAGATTCGCGATGCGCGGCGCGAGTCCCTTCGGATGCAGGCTCAATCGCAGCACATTGATCGGCGGCTCCAGCAGCGTCGCATCCTCGGCGACAAGAAACGACGCGATCGCGCGATTCGCGGCAACGAGCGACCAGTGCCGGTCGATCGCAATCGCGGGATACGGCTCATGTCCAGCGAGCACGAGGTCGATGGCCTTGCGTGCGGAGTCGAGCGCGGGATCGTCGAGCGCGCGTTGCGGAAACAGCGGCGCGTAGCCCGCGGCGATCAGCAACTGATTGCGTTCGCGCAGCGGGATGTCGAGACGCTCGGCGAGATGCAGGACCATGTCGCGGCTCGGCTGCGAGCGTCCCGTCTCGACGAAGCTCAAGTGTCGCGCCGAAACCTCCGCGTCATTCGCGAGATCGAGCTGGCTGAGACGGCGGCGCTGACGCCATTCGCGAAGCAGTGGACCGGCGGTGCTCATCGCGACTCACGGTAGCGCAGACGAATCGCCTTCTCCATTACCTCCGACGTAATCGACACGCGGCGATTGCGAACCGATCCTGCTGCGCAAGGAGGCATCACATGACCAGCACATTTCTCCGCCGCATCCTCATCGCCGACGCCGCCATCAGCGGCACGACCGGCGTCGCCATGTTCGCCGGCGCATCGTTCCTCGGCGAGCTCCTCGCGCTCCCCGTCGCGCTGCTGCGCTACTCCGGCTTCAGCCTGCTCCCGTTCGCGGCGGTGGTGCTTTATCTCGCGACGCGCAATCCGCTGCCGCGCATCGGCGTGTGGACCGTGATCGTCGCGAACTTCGCGTGGGTCGCGGCGAGCATCGCCGTGCTCTTCGCGACGAACATCGCGCCGAACGGATTCGGCTACGCGTTCGTGATCGTGCAGGCGCTCGCGGTCGCGGCGCTCGCGGACATGCAGTACTTCGGATTGCGAAAAGCGGCGGCCGCCTAGAAGCGGTTTTTCTCGTCGAGCTTCAGCGTGACGTCGGCGGCTGGCGCTGCCTTCCCTTCCTCGAACTCGAGGTCGTTCGCGAAGTAGCGCTGGCCGTTCGAGCGCACAACGGTGAAGTGGACGTGCGCGGGAACGTTGCGATTGGGATACGGCGCGGGGCGGATCGTTTCGAAGACGAACGTCCCGCGCGCGTCCGTCGTTGCCCAGCCGTATAGACGCCACGAATGCGCGGGCGTGCCGGGACGGTCGTACACGCCGGTGGCGTCGGTGTGATACGCAAACACGACGGCGTCGCGGATCGCGTGACCGGCGGCATCGGCGACGCGGCCACGAATGGTGAGCGGCGTGCCCGGCTCATTCACTGGCGCGATGCGCGCCGTGTGCGGCGGATGCGCGGGCTGCCGCTTCTGCGCCGCTTCCCATGCGGCGACGTATTCGTAGTCGACGGCGAAGAGCGGAAGGGCGATCAGTGCAAGAGCGACGGCGAGTTTCGTACGCATGCTGAGCTCCTGCGCGAGTATCGCACCGGCGTGCATCGGAGTTGTGGCGTGCGGGTTTCAGCGCTGCGGCGTCGCCGAAAACAGAAGTGGCTCCGAGGTCTCTTGTCCCTCGGAGCCTTTCTCGGCGCGTTGACAGCTACAAGAAAGCATTCGCGCCAATGTTTGCCACGATGACCCATCGCGCCATCGCAACCAGTTCCCGCGCGTTGACATCTGCGATGAAGCATTCGCGCAGGGACCGCTTGTCTCGAAGGCTCATCGCGCCTCCGCGACCGGCCTCTGCACGTTGACATCCGCGATGAAGCGTTCGTGCAGAACCCGTTTGTCTTGAAGGCTCATCGCGCCTTCACGACCCGGCCTCTGCACGTTGACATCCGCGATGAAGCGTCCGCGCAGAACCCGTCGTCTCGAAGGCTCATCGCGCCTCCGCGACCCGGCCCCTGCACGTTGACATCCGCGATGAAGCGTCCGTGCAGAACCCGTCGTCTCGAAGGCCCATCGCGCCTCCGCGACCGGCTTCTGCACGTTGACATCCGCGATAGAGCGTCCGTGCAGAACCCGTTGTCTCAAAGGCCTATCGCGCCTCTGCGACCCGCTTTCCGTCCGTTGACATCCGCGATAGAGCGTTCGTCCGGAAACCGTTGCCTCGATGACTGATCGCGTCCTTCTCGGCCACTTCAACACGTTGACATCTGCGATCAAGCATCCGTGCTGAAGTGGCTTCAACGTAGGTCCGCGAATGCGCGTGCGCAATGATTTTCGCTGTTACATTTTCGTGGGATTTCCACACGCTTCCACAACCCCCATGCAACGCTTTTTGAGCACTCGCATGCGAAGCGTTTTACGCGCAACGACATGAGCGTGGAGCAGGCTGTTCAAAGAAACCAGTGATGAGTGATGACATTCACTGCAAGCACTGGCGGCGTACCGCGCGGAGATCGCGGTACGCCGCCCATCCTCACTACGGCAGTGACGTGAAGAAGACGTCGATCACGTCGCGGAAGTGCTTGTCGCTGAGCGCACGGGAGCGGAACCGCAGCTCGTTTCCGTAGCGATCCTTGCGCCTCGACTCGCGGTAGTCGGTGTCGAAGGCGGTGATGCCGGAGTCGGACAGCGCGTGAAGCTCGCCGGATCCGCTCACGCCATCGTGGTCGGCGTCGACCCAGATGCGGAGGAAACGCCAGGCGCGGTCAGAGGCGTCGACGGTGCCGTCTTCGTTTCCGCCGAGGTTGGCGGCGTCGAGGGCGGCGAGCGCGAGGAAGCCGTTCGCGTCGGGAGATGGTGGCTGCGGAGAGTAGTTGCCGAACAACTCGCGGCCGGAGTCGATGACGCCGTTGTTGTTGCGATCCCAGACCAGGAAGCCATCGCCCGCGGCGGCATCCGTCCAGGCGATTCTATTGGGCGCCCCGTCCGCGTCGATGTCGAAATTCACGCCATCGGCAGCAGAGGTGAATCGCACACCGTGTTGCTCGAGGTCGATGACCAGCGGGCAATTCTCGCGCGGTCCCTGAGGCTCGCACCAGCTTTCGCAGTCGCTGAGGTTCGACTCGCACTGCGCGACGTCGGCGCTCCAGCGAGCGTCTCCCTGGATGATGCACTGGATGCGTCGCGGATCGTTCGGACCGTACATCGTCTCGCAGCCGTGACGCCAGTTCTCATAGTTCGTCTCGGCGTAATAGAGACACGTGTCGTACGCGTGTGCACACACCCAGCAGCCCACAGCCTGGGCATTCGGAACGACCGCGGTGAGAAGAAGAAGGGTTGCCAGAAACAGTCGTGATATCGAGCGCATGATGAATTCCTTTCGAGAGAATTGCCTCCACGAACAGGAATAGCTCCGGCTCCCGAATGAAGCTGTACCGGTGCAGGTACACCTCCGTCAACGACACGTCTCAGTCGTTACTGAATGCCTTCTGTACTGCTCACTGAGTTGTCAGTGTTCAGACTTTCCGGTCGTACTCGCGATGCATGCGCGGCGCGTCCGGATTCTGCCGATCCAGCGACTCGCGATACAGCACGCAGCCGCGCAGAAACTGCGGCCACTCCGGCACGACCGGCAACGGGTCGCTCTGTTCCGGCAACAGTCCCCACAACTGCGGCTGATGCCAGCACAGGTCGTGACCCGCACTGTCGCGATGCGCGCGAATCCCCGCCCGCAATCGCCGCACCTCCGCGATCAACTCGCTCGCCGACATCGTTTCGAGATCGTCGTCCATCGATGGAGAGTCGATGCGTTTCGCGCGCCAGCGTGACGTTCGGGTTACACCTGAAATTTGCCGGCCCCAGACCCGGCGACATTCAGCGCGATCTCCTGCACGATGCGTCAATGGCTCGAGCACTCCTCGTCCTGTTTCTCATCGCCGGACAATTTCCTGTCGCCGCCGCGACGCGCAGACGATCCGTGCGGCATCCGCCAGTCCCCATCGCGCCGGCGGCCGTCGTCACAGCGGCACGTCAGGCCGCCGAAGCTGCATTGATGGTGGGCGTTCCGGCGGTTCAGATCGCGGTGTCCGACGGCGGCGAGATCATTTACTCCGAGGCATTCGGCGTGACCGATCAGGCGACTGCGACTGCCGCAACGCCGCGATCGGTGATGCAGGTCGGATCGCTCACGAAACAATTCACAGCAGCGGCGATTCTGCGCTTAGCGGAGCGCGGGGCTCTGACACTCGACGATCGCATCGAGAAGTTCTTACCGGAGTTCAACCCCCGAGGCGCGACGATCACATTGCGGCAGCTACTCAGCCACACGTCGGGAGTTCGTCGCGAGTGGTTCCCACCCGGGCCGCCGTGGGTGAATCTGAGTGCGCCGGTCACGCGTGAGCAGACCATGAAGGGGCTGAACAGCGGACAACTGCTCGATTCCACTCCGGGCACGAAGTGGAGCTACAGCAACGCCGGCTTCATGCTCCTCGGCTTGGCGATCGAATCGATCACGGGCAAGCCGTACGACGAGTTCATCCAGAGTGAGTTCGCGTTGCCGCTCGGGCTCATCGACACCGGCGTGTGCGGAACATCCAACCTGCCGATGCCCGAAGGGTATGGCCTGCCCGCAGCGACGTGGGTGCGTATGCCGCCATTCCACACGACGATCGTCTTGTCGGCCGGTGGACTTTGTTCCAGCGCATCCGATCTCGCTCGCTGGGCGCATCTCCTCGCCACCGGTCACGTCATGCTGCCTGATTCGTACGCGAAAATGACCACGCCCACGCCCCTCGCCAACAAGACCGTCGTGAATTACGGGCTCGGTCTGGACGTGAATAAAATCCTGGGACATCCAGCCGTATCGCACGGCGGCATCGTCAATGGGTACCAGAGTTTTCTCATCTACTCTCCCAATCACGACATCGCCATCGCGGTCATCACAAACGCGTGGCCCGCTCCCTCTGGTGGCAACCCCCAGCTCATTGCGATGGCCGTCGCACAAGCCGCGCTCTCCGCGCCGTAATTCTCATGACTCGGGAATGGGAAAAAATAACTCGTTGCCGTCCGGATCGTCGACCTGGATCGTGTCGTATCCCCACCACGTTTTCTTGTGCGGGACTGCACGCTCCGCCAACTCGCGCGCAAAGTTCTGTAGACCTTCCGCGGTCAGCTCGATGAACAGGCGCGCTTTGTCGCGGCGTGCGGGATCGCTGCAAAGGATGATCTCGCAGTCGCTGCGATCGACCTGACACACCGGACCGGTTCCGTCATCACTGTGCCAGGCTTTGTGGAAGCCAAGCAGGCCGACGTAGAAACCAAGCGCGCGGTCCAGGTCCGTGACGAACAACACCGGGCGTGCATACCAGCGATCGCTCATTGACGCACCCGCAACACGCGACGCACGACGCCTGGCAGAAATCGACGCAGCAACACCGCGTACGTCTCCTTCCCGCCGACGCGCACCTCCGCCTTCCCGCTCTCCACCGCGTCGACGATCTTGCGCGCCGCGACTTCGGGCAGCATCGCCTTCGCGTGCGTTTCGTCGAGCACGCCGTACGCGCTGCCGTCAGCCTTGAGCGCGTTCTGCGAGACGTTCGTGCGCACGTAGCCGGGAACGACGACCGTGATGCGAATCCCGTCCTTCACCGTCTCCGCGCGCATCGCCTCGAAGAAACCGTGCAACGCGTGCTTCGACGCGGCGTACGCGGAGCGCGTCGGGATGCCGACGTAGCCGATGACGCTCGTGATCGGGACGATCGTGCCCGACTTGCGCGCGAGCATCGACGGCAGCACGGCCTTCGTCAGCGCGATCGTGCCGAAGTAGTTGAGCTCCATGATGGCGCGATCGACCGCGAGGTCCGTCTCCGCCGCGAACGATCGCTGACTGACACCGCCGCTGTGCACGAGCACATCGATCGCGCCGACGTCGCGCAAAACCTCCGCGGCCACGGTGCGAATCGCATCGCTGTCAGTGAGATCGAGTCGCTTCACGAGATGCAGCGACGGGTTCGTGCAGAGTGATCGCACACGCTCGAGCTCCGCGACGTTGCGCGCGGAGAGGACGACACGCGCGCCGCGACGGCTCCACTCGATGGCGAGCGCCTCGCCGATTCCTGAAGACGCGCCGGTGATCCAGACTGTTTTCGCCATCGCACAAGTTTCGCACGCGAGCGGCCCCCTATAATCGCGCCACTCATGCCGGCGGAATCCGCACGTCTGCGTCAGGTTCAGGAGATCTTTCTGCGCGTGGCCGATTTGCCGGTCACGGAGCGCATGCACGCGCTCGAGCGCGAATGCGGACACGACGCGACGCTGCGCATCGAAGTCGAAAGCCTGCTCGCGCACGACGGCGGCGACAGCACGTTCATCTCCGACCTCGTCGGCGAAGGCACGGCCGCCGTGACGTCCGCACTCGAAGAACGCTGGCTCGGGCGCCGCCTCGGCGCCTGGCGCATCACCGGCGTCCTCGGCCGCGGCGGCATGGGCGCGGTCTACGCCGTCGAGCGCGATGACGGCGCGTTTCGCAAACGAGCCGCGCTGAAGCTGATCCGCGCGCATCTCGACAGCGATCACGTGCGCCGCCGCTTCGTCGAAGAGCGGCAGATCCTCGCGCAACTCAATCATCCGAACATCGCGCGACTGCTCGACGGCGGCGAGACCGAAGACGGCGTGCCGTTCCTCGTGATGGAAGCCGTCGAAGGCGTGCCCGTCACCGAGTACTGCGCGCGCGAAAACGTATCGCTCGCCGAACGCCTGCGGCTCTTCACGACGGTCTGCCACGCCGTGCACTTCGCGCACACGCAGCTCGTCGTGCATCGCGACCTCAAGCCGGGCAACATCCTCGTCGACGCGAAAGGCAACGTGAAGCTGCTCGACTTCGGGATCGCGAAGCTGCTCGCGCCGGGTGCGTCATCGATGCTCACGCGCGACGGCGAGCTCGCGCTCACGCCCGACTACGCGAGTCCCGAGCAACTCCGCGGCGAGCCCGTCGCCACATCTACCGACATCTACTCCCTCGGCGCCGTGCTCTTCGAAATCCTCACCGGCGCGCGCGCTCACACGTTCGGCGCGTACACGCTGCCCGAGTTCATGCGCGTGATCTGCGACGAAGAGCGGCCGCTGCCCAGCGCACACGCGACGCCGCGACTCGCACGCAGTCTGCGCGGCGATCTCGACAACATCGTGCTCACCGCGTTGCGCAAGGATCCGAGCCGGCGGTATGCGTCAGTCGAACAGTTCGCCGAGGATGTGGAGCGGCATTTGGCCGGGCGTCCGGTGATCGCGCGGGGCGATGCGTGGAGTTATCGCGCTGGCAAATTCATTCGACGCAATCGCGCGGCGATGGCTGCGGCCGCGTTGCTCGCGATCTCGCTCATCGCTGGCATCGTCGGCACCGTGTGGCAGGCGCGTCGCGCCGAGCGTCGCTTCCAGCAAGTGCGCGGCCTCGCGAACACGTTCCTCTTCGATTTTCACGATGAGATCCGCGACCTTCCGGGATCGACGCGCGCACGCGAGCTCGTCGTGCAAACCGCGCTCACCTATCTCGACAACCTCTCGCAGGAAGCGCGCGACGACGCGCGCCTGCAGATGGAGCTCGGCGCCGCCTACGAGAAAGTCGGCGACGTCCT
>DASVNL010000545.1:0-4081 GCA_036383875.1 Thermoanaerobaculia bacterium | reverse complement strand
GCCGAGCATCGTTGCGAACTGCTCGACCATCGTCGGGTCCCACTTGCCGCCCGCGGCTTCGCGGCGCAACGTCGCGATCGCGGCGTCGTGCGAGAGCGGCGCGGGGCGATACGCGCGGTGCGACGTGAGGGCGTCGTACGCGTCGACGATCGAGAGCAATCGCACTTCGTACGGAATTGCGTCGCCGCGCAGGCCGTCGGGATAGCCGCGGCCGTCGTAGCGTTCGTGATGATGGCGGATGAGGCCGAGGACGCTCGTGAGCGTCGTCAGCGGCCGGACCATTTCTTCGCCGATGGCCGGATGGTCGATGACGCGCATGAACTCCTCCCGCGTCAGCGGTCCCTGCTTGTTGAGCAACGCCTCCGGCACCGCGATCTTGCCGATGTCGTGCAGCAGCCCGGCGATGCGGATGCGTTCCGCGAGCTCGTTGTGCAGACCGAGGTGCAGCGCGAACGTGCGGGCGAGATCGCCGACGCGCTGCGAGTGTCCGCGCGTGTAGCGATCCTTTGCTTCGAGCGCGAGCGCGAGCGCGCAGATCACGTTCTGCGTCTGCTCGAGATCGGAGTGGTACTCCTTGATCCGCAACAGCGAGTGAATGCGCGTCACCAGCTCGAGCCGGTTCAGCGGATAGTTGATGAAGTCGTCCGCGCCCGCGACGATCGCTTCCTGACGCATGCCGCTGTTGCGATGCGACGTCAGCACGATCACCGGCAGGAACTCCCAGCGCGAGTCGGAGCGCAACAGCTTCAGCGTCGAAGTGCCGTCCTGCACGGGCATCACGAGATCGAGCAGCACCGCGTCGATCGCCTCGCGCTCGAGTAGTTCGAGCGCCTCGCGACCGTTCTCCGCCGTGACGACGTCCATGTTCGCGTCGGCCAGCGTCGCGGCGACGAGCTCGCGATTCATCCGGTTGTCGTCGACGCACAACAGGCGCGCGCGGCGATCGCTGCGCGGGCGCATGTGCATCGACGTCACGGCGCGCGGCGTGTCTTCGTCGAGTGCGGTGGCGAAGAGGCGAACGAGGTCCAGACTGAACGATCCCTGCTCGGCTTCGATGAGCAACTGCTGCATCGCGTCGTGCTCGGTGATCGGACGCTCGTGATGAATCTCGTCGAAGCGATTGGCGATGCCGACCACTTGCGCCTCGATCGGAATCGCATCGCCGCGCAGGCCGTCCGGATAGCCGGAGCCGTCCCAGCGCTCGTGATGCCAGCGGACGATCGGCACGAACTGCCGGAACGTCATCATCGGCTCGAGAATCGACGCGCCCATGCGCGTGTGATCGGCGACGCGGCCATGCTCTTCCTCGTTTGCGGGCGAGGTCGTGAGCAGATGATCGGGGACGCCGATCATGCCGAGGTCGTGGAGCATCGCGCCTTTGATGACGGTCTCTTTTTCTTCGGCCGACATCCCGAGCTTGTCGCAGAGATGCGCGGCGTACGACGCGACGCGATGCACGTGGCCGATCGTGCGCGGGTCTTTGCTCTCCAGCGCAGACGTCAGCGTCATGATGATGTTCTCGCTCGAGTCGAGCTCCTTGCGGAGGCTGCGAATCTTGATGAGCGAGCGGATGCGCGTGCGCAGTTCCTCGCGGTTGATCGGCTTGTTGAGGAAGTCATCCGCGCCGCATTCGAGCGCGCGAATCTTGTCTTCCGTACCGGTCAACGCGGTGAGCATGAGGATCGGAATGGTGCGTCCGGCGGGCGAGCCTTTGATGAGCGTGCAGGCCTCGTAGCCGTCCATGTTCGGCATCATCACGTCGAGGATGATGATCGCTGGGTTGTGGCGCGGATAGAGCTCCACGGCCTCCGCTCCGTCGCGCGCGAGCACGACGTCGTAGCCCCAGCTCCACAGATACTCTTCGAGCAACTGCAGATTCTGCTCGTTGTCGTCGACAGCCAGGACGACGTCCCGTTCCTGCGCTGACGGCTGTACCGCGGCATTCGACATGGAATGTTGGACCCTGGTTCGAGGCGACGATTATAGCGCCTCAATCGAACATGCTCTTTTGCGGCGCCGGATAAATCACGCGATCGCGCTCGAGACGCGCGAGCGGATGAAGCGAATGGAACTTCCACTTGCCTGGTCCGAGGATGTGCACCACTTCGATGTCGCGTCGGAGGAGATCGTCGGCGAGCAACTGGCGATGACAGTTCGACGGATTCGACTCCGCGCACATGATCGCGGTTCGCACGTCCGCATCGAGCAGGCGCGTGATGGCGGCGTCGAACGCGGGCGTAGCCATGTGATCGGCGTAGCCGCGAAACGCATCACTTTCGAGCGCGGTGTTCTCCGAGATCTTCGACGGCGATCGGCGACCGCCAAGGTCTTCGAAGTGGAGGTAGTCGATGCGATGCTCGGGAAACGAGTGCTGCAGCGACTCGCGCGAAAAGTGCGGATGCCGCTGCGATCCGGGAAAACGCCGCACGTCGGCGAGGCGTCGCACGCCGTGCTCGCGCAGCAGTGCGACGAGCTCTGCCAGACCACGTGTGGAATGGCCGATCGTGTAGATTCGCTTCAACAGAACGACTCCGAATGGCCACGTACTACGCCGAACATGCGCAACAGCTCAAGCAGGATCTCGCACGCGAGATTCCGATCGACGCGTTGCGCGAATTGCACGCGAAGCGGCCGCTGCTGCACGCGCTGATCGCGCTCGCGAATTTCGCCGCGCTCGTGCTCGCATCGATCGCGAGTTACCAGCTCGATCGGTGGTACTTCTGGCTGCCGTGCGCGTTCGTCGCGGGCTTCGCCGTGTTCAACTGCACGGTGCTGCTGCACGAAGTCGTGCATCGCGCGGTGCTCGAGAAGGCATCCGAGCCCGGCTACCGAGTCCTCGGCCTGCTCTACGCGATTCCGAGCGGCATCTCCGCGTCGCAGTTCACGCGCTGGCATCTCGACCATCACGCCGGCCTCGGCTCGAACGAGGAAGATCCGAAGCGCCACTACCTCTCGCCGAAGATCAACGCGCGCTGGCTGAAGTTCCTCTACTTCACCCCCGCGCTCTTTCCGATCTACTTCCGCGCGGCCGCAAAAGAAACCGCTGCGTACGAGCCGGAGCTGCGCCGTCGCATCGCGATGGAGCGGCTGGCGACGATCGCGTTTCAGCTCGGCGTGCTCGCGCTCGTCGCGTGGCTGGGCGGCTGGTTCGTCGCGTGGAAGTTGTACGTCGTCCCGATTTTCTTCGTCTTCCCGATCGCCTTCGCGCTCAACCGCCTCGGCCAGCACTACGACATCGATCCGTCCGATCCCGCGAAGTGGTCGACGCTGATGAAAGGCTCGTGGTTCTGGGACGCGGCGTACCTCTACTCGAACTACCACCTCGAGCATCACTACTTTCCGGGCGTCCCGTTCTACAACCTCAAGCGCCTGCAGAAGCTCCTGCTCCCGTTCTACGAAAAGCGCGGCATCGTCGCGCACTCGTACGGCGAGCTGGTGTGGGGCTATCTGGTGCTGAACCGTAAGCCCCACACCTTGTGGGCTCTCAGCGCATCACCAGCACAACCCGTTGCACCAGTAGAAACCGAAGACGCCGCATCCCTCCTCTAGCCAGTCGCAAGCCGTGTAGGTCTGACAGCCCTGCGAGAAGATCGGGCAGGTGTCGGACAGCGTCTGACAGTCGCAGTCCACGGAATCGGGCGCGACCTTCCACGGGCTCGGACCGGCCGGCGCTGCCGCGGGCCCGAGGGTTGCGAACGCCTCGCGATAGAGCTCGGGAGTGAAGACGCTGATCGCGCGGGCCTCGAAATGCGCAACCGCGCGCTGTGATGGCGTGTTCGCGGCGGCGTCTTTCACCGGACGCAGATCCATGGTCGAGACGATTCCGAGCGCTTCGAACACGTACGCGCGCTGTTCGGCGGTGAGCTCCGGATGGACGGAGAGGAATCGCTTCAGATGCACGGCCCAGAGCTCGCCGCGCTGCGCGGCATCGAGATCCGAGTAGATGCTCCTGCGTTGCGCCGCGGGCAGGAATCCGAGCGAGTCATAGAGCGTGGTCGCATCCCGGATGACTTCGCGCGGGATGACGCTGGACGCTCGCTCCCGGGCGGCCAGGGGGAGGGAGAGGGTCAGAAGGACGACG
>DASVNL010000544.1:0-20193 GCA_036383875.1 Thermoanaerobaculia bacterium | reverse complement strand
TCGGTCGAAGTCTTCGGCCTGCTCCCGCCGATCCTCTACTTCATCTTCATCTGGTGGAAGAGCTCACTCACGGTGTGGGACGCGATTCCGCTGTCGTTCTTCTACTTCGCGTATCTCTGGATTCTCTGGAAGATCCCGCCGAAAGAAGAAAACGAAGAGTCGCTCGAAGACCTCGGCACGGTGCCGCGCAAAGTGCTCGCGCTCGAGCCGCGCATGCGCAACGCCGCGATCTGGGGCCTCTTCCTCTCGGGCGGCATCATCCTCTTCCTCTCCGCGCATCCGTTCCTCAACTCGATGCTCGCCATCGCGGCGTCGATCGGCGTCTCGCAGTTCGTCTTCGTGCAGTGGGTCGCCCCGTTTCTCTCCGAGTTTCCCGAGAAGCTGAGCGCGTTCTACTGGGCGAAGAAGGTGACGATGGCGCCCGTCGCGCTGATGAACATGGTGTCGTCGAACATCAACCAGTGGAGCATCCTCTCCGCGATGATCCCGATCCTCTTCGTGATCAGCTCGGGCAAGCTCCAGCCGTTGCCGTTCGACGCGTTCCAGCGTCACGAGATCATCCTCACGGTGCTGCAGTCGCTGCTCGGATTTCTGCTGCTGCTCAACCTGAAACTGGTGATGTACGAGGCGCTCGTGCTGTTCGTGTTCTGGGCGATTCAGTTCTTCGTCCCACACGCCCGCGAAGAGATGGTCTACGTCTACCTCGGCTGGTGCATCCTCGAAGTTCTCAAGCTCCTGATCGCGCGCCAGGCACCCGCGGCCTGGGTCGCGTTCCGGAAGACCTGGGCTTCTCGTTTCGCGGCTCCGGCGGAAGGGTGATAAAAGGTTTCCCGCCCGCATGACGACGACCCGATCCTCGATTCGCTTCGCCGAGCGCATGACTTCGATGAAGGAGTCACCGACGCTCGCCGTGCTCAACAAAGCCACGGCTTTGATCGGGCAGGGCGTGGATGTCGTCGACTTCGGACCCGGCGAGCCGGACTTCCCGACGCCCAAAGCGATCGCCGAAGCAGGGAAGCGCGCCATCGATCGCGGCCTCACGAAGTACACGAACGCGAGCGGCACGAAGGTGCTGCGCGAAGCCATCGTCGCGCGCTACAACAAGCGCTATGGGATGTCTCTCGCGCAGGAGAACGTCATCGCCGGAAACGGCGGCAAGCAGGAGCTTTTCAACCTCGCGCTCGCACTCGTGAGTGAAGGCGAAGAGGTGATCATTCCTGCGCCGTACTGGGTCAGCTTCCCGGATCAGGTCCTGTTCGCCGGCGGCAAGCCGGTGTTCGCGAAAACGTCCGCGGAGAATCGCTTCCGTCCGACGTTCGCGGACATCGAAGCCGTCGCGTCGGAACGGACGCGCGGCGTGATTCTCAACTCGCCGTGCAATCCGACCGGCTCGGTGATTCGCGAAGACGAGCTGCGCAAAATCATCGACTGGTGCGTGTCGCGCGACGCGTTCCTGATCTTCGACGAGACGTACGAGCTGTTCGTCTACGAAGGCAACGAGCACGTCTCCGCGGCGCGCTGGTTCGAGCAGTATCCCGAGAACATCATCATCGTGAACTCGATGTCGAAGACGTTCGCGATGACAGGCTGGCGTCTCGGCTACGCGATCGCGCATCCGGAGGTCATCGCGGCGCTCGCGAAGATCCAGAGCCACGCGACGTCGAACCCGAGCACGATCGCGCAGCACGCCGCGCTCGAAGCGCTGCATGGCGTCGACGCGGACGTGAAGAAGATGTACGACGCGTACTGCGAACGCCGCGCGTATCTCGTCCCGGCGCTCAACGAGATCCCGGGCATCTGCTGCGCCGATCCCGACGGCGCGTTTTATGTCTTCCCGGACGTCAGCGCGTTTTTCGGCAGGGCAGGCATTACGGATTCGCAGTCTTTCGCGAGTTACCTCCTCGACGAAGCGCGTGTTGCGGTCGTGCCCGGTGGCGCGTTCGGCGCGGACAACTTCGTGCGCGTGAGCTACGCGACGTCCATGGAGCGGATTCGCGAAGGCGTCCGCCGGATCGGCGAAGCGCTCGGCAAGCTCTAGCGCATTTGGAATCTCCCTCCGGTTCCTCCCGTTCCGACACCCGGTCCCAAGACAGCATTTGAAGGAGATCTCGTGAAAAAGACCATTTCGACCATGATCGCAATCGCGCTGGTCGCGACCGTTGCGGTTGCGCAGGACAAGAAGCCTGCCGCGCCCGCGACGACCCCGGCAGCATCCGCTGCCGCACCCGCCGCCGATCCGATCATCATCGCCGCAGGCGAGCTGACGATCCGGCAGTCCGAGTTCGAGTCGGCGCTGAAGACGCTGCCGGCCGAGTACCAGCAGTACGCGATGGGCCAGGGCAAGAAGCAGTTCGCCGAAGACTATCTGCGCATGAAGATGCTCGCGGCGCAGGGCGCGAAGAACGGACTCGACAAGGATCCGGACGTCGTGCAGCAGCTCAACCTGATGCGCGAGAACCTCGTCGCCAACGCCCAGCTCAAGAAGATCGAGTCGGGCATCGCGCTCAGCGACGAAGACCTCAAGAAGAAGTACGACGCGAACAAGAACGACTACGAGCAGGTGAAGGCACGCCACATCCTGATCGCGTTCAAGGGCAGCCCGGCCGCGCAGCCCGGCAAGCCGGAGCTCACCGAAGAGCAGGCCAAGGCGAAGGCTGAAGATCTGCGCAAGCAGCTCGTGGCCGGCGCGAAGTTCGACGAGCTCGCGCAGAAGGAATCGGACGACACCGGCTCCGGCGCGCGCGGCGGCGACCTCGGCGAGTTCGGCCGTGGCCAGATGGTCCCCGAGTTCGAGCAGGCCGCGTTCGGCGCGAAGGTCGGCGACATCACGCCGGTCGTCCGCACGCAATTCGGCTACCACATCATCAAGGTCGACGAGCACGGCTCGACGCCGTTCGAGCAGGTCAAGCCCGTCCTCGAGCGCAACGAGCGTCAGGAGCGCCTGCAGGCCGCTCTCGACAAGATGAAGACCGACGCGAAGGCGACGTTCAACGACTCGTACTTCGCAGTCGCGCCGGCTCCGGAAGCGCCGCCGGCGGAGCAGAAGCAGCAGTAAGCTTCGGCATCAACGCAATCGATTCGGGCGGACCTTTGGGTCCGCCCTTTTTGTTTGGTATCGTGCGCCGCACATGGAGATTCCGAGCAAGGTTTCGATCTTCAACCGCACCCTCGAGATCAAGGGGAAGGCCGGCACGCTCATCGCGATTCGCGAGGACGCCGGCTACTACGAGGTCGTGCTGGAGGTGCAGTCGCGCAACCACACCGTGCTGTTCCCGATCGCGGAGACGGTGCTGATCTTCAATGAGGCGCTGCCGACGATCTCCGCCGACTTCGAAGTCGAGCGCTGAGCGCGACTCGCGCTACTCGATCTTCTTCCCGAACAGGTACGCGACGCCAACACCGATCAGATAGAGCAGGATCATCGGGATCGCGAGTGCGGCTTGCGTGACCATGTCCGGCGTCGGCGTGACGATCGCGGAGATCACGAACGACAGCACGACCGCCCACTTGAACTTCTGCATCAGGAACGCGGGCGTGACGATGCCGAGTCGGGCGAGGAAGAAGATGATGATCGGCGTCTCGAAGACGAGTCCGCACGCGAGGATGATCACGCTCGCGAACGAGAAGTAGTCATCGACCGTGACCATCTGCTTGAACTGCTTGCCGGTCTCGACGAAGAAGCTGCACGTCGCGGGCAAGAGGAAGCGATAGCCGAAGTAGCCGCCGAGGACGAAGAAGACCGTCCCGAAGATGATGAACGGTGCGGCCATGCGGCGTTCGCGCTTGTAGAGTCCGGGCGCGATGAAGAGCCACAACTGCAGCAGGACCACCGGCGCCGCGAGGAAGAGTCCCGCGAAGAACGCCACCTTCATGTAGAGGAAGAACGGCGCGGTGAGTCGCGTGTACGCGAGCTTGTCGCCGGGCGGAAGGAACTTGGTCAGCGGTTCTTGCAGCTTCGCGAAGATCGGCTCCGCGAATGCCCAGCAGGCGAGGAAGCCGACCGCGACCGCGATGAACGCGACGATCAGTCGCTTGCGCAGTTCCTCGAGGTGATCGAGGAACGACATCTTGGGAAGCTCGGCTTCGGGATCCTGCTGCGATTCTGCGGCGGTGTTCTCCGCGGTCACTCGGCGGTCCTCGGTGCCGGCGTTGCGTCCGCCGTCACGATCTCGGTCTGCGGCTCGATGGCCTCGGTTGCGGGCGTGTCAAACACCGGAGGTTGTGGCTCGCTCCTTGATACCGACTCGCTCGGCGTCATGAACGATTCCAGACTCGGCGGTGTGACAGCTTTCAACTCTTCGAGACGAACTTCGCGCTCGATCGTACTCTTCAAGTCGTCAGTTGCTTTGCGGAACTCGCCGAGGGCTTTGCCGAGCGTGCGGCCGATCTCCGGAATCCGGCGCGGACCGAACACGATCAGGATGACGACAAAGATGAGGAGGAGCTCTGGGATCCCGAGTGAACCGAACATATGAGCGAAGGACCTCGACCGGCGGACGTGACAGCGACGTGAACACCCTGCGAACGTGGCAGAGGAGACGAATACTCCGCCTCTATAATGGCGTTACGACGAGGCACAGTGTAGCGCGACCTCGCACGGAAAAGGGCGCGAAAAACCTATGGCGAAACTGAGATCGACGAACAAGTGGACTTTCTCTCTCACGCTGCTCGTAGCGATCGCCGGTGCGACTCTCCTCGGCGGTCTTTACGGCAACGCGCTCTTCGGTGCACCCGCTTCGCAGAACAGCAATGATCTGCAGAAGCGGTTGCGCGAATACACCGACCTCCTGAGCGCGGTCACGAACAACTCGGCCGAGGAGCTCGGATCCGACAAATTCGTGTACGCGTCCATCGACGGCATGCTGCGCACCCTCGATCCGCATACCTCCTTCCTCGAACCGAAGGAGTACTCGGACATGCAGGATCGCCAGAAAGGCACGTTCTACGGCCTCGGCATCCTCGTGACGAAGCGCAACGACCAGGTGACCGTCATCACGCCGCTCGAAGGCACGCCTGCTGCGCGCCTCGGCGTGCGCGCCGGCGACGTCATCGCGGAAGTCGAAGGCGTCTCGACGGACGACCTCACGCTCGACGAAGTCGTCAAGCGTCTCAAAGGTCCGAAGGGAACGACCGTGCACATCAAGATCAAGCGCATCGGCATGAAAGAGCCGATTCCGCTGACGATCGTGCGCGCCGCGATCCCGACCAATTCGATTTCCAACGTGCTGATGATCCGTCCGGGCATCGGCTACATCCGCATCAAAGACTTCACCTCGACCACCGTGCGCGAGCTCGACGACGCAATCGAGAAGCTCGAAGACCAGGGCATGCAGAAACTCGTGCTCGACCTGCGCGGCAATCCGGGTGGTCTGCTCGATGCGGCCGTCGGCGTGTCCGATCACTTCCTCGAGAAGGGGCAGATGATCGTCTACACGAAGGGTCGCACCGCGGACTCGATGCAGGAGTACACGGCACCGGGCAAGCACGTGAAGTTCGATCGCCCGATGGTCGTTCTCGTGAATCGCGGCAGCGCCTCGGCGTCCGAGATCGTCGCAGGTGCGATTCAGGATCACGATCGCGGACTCGTCGTCGGCGAGACGAGCTGGGGCAAAGGTCTCGTACAGAGCGTCTACACGCTTCAGTACGGAGCCGGCCTCGCGCTCACGACGTCGAAGTACTACACGCCCGCGGGCCGCAACATCCAGCGCGACTACACCTCGGTCTATGACTACTACATGGCCGATGAAGCGGAGAGCGCGGAAGTGCCTCTGCATCAGCGCGAGCAGTTCAAGACCGCGACGGGCCGCGTCGTTTATGGCGGCGGCGGCATTACGCCCGATCACATCGTGAAACAGCCGCAGCTCTCGCGCACGACGCAGCTTCTCGAAGTGCGCAGCACGATCTTCAATTACGCCGTCGAGTACGCGGCGAAACACACGGACCTCACGAAAGACCTGCTGGTTACGCCGGCGATGGTCGAAGACTTCGTGCGCTTCGCGATCGACAAAGAGATCGTGCCGGCGTCCGACATTCGCGAAACGCTCGCGAAGCCGGAGGATCGTCATTACATCGAACGTGCGCTGAAGGCGGAAATCGTCGCAGCGAAGTACGGCTTCGATGCGTCGTATCCGTATCGTCTGCAGGGTGACGCGCAGGTGGAGAAAGCTCTCGAGCTCTTCCCCGAGGCGCAGAAACTGGCGACGAATGCGGCGGATGTGCGCGCGCACGGCGACGACGTTCGTCCGGCCGATGCGGGCAACCGCGCGGCGCAAGCCAATCCGAAGACGCGATAAGGAATAGACTGTTGTTGTGGATGGCGGTTGGCGGGAAATCCGCTAACCGCTTTTCTGTTTTTTGGGACCCGACAGCGGCGGGCGGGAAGTTGTGCTAAGGTTCCGCCGCTTTTTTGGGGAAGGAAACAACCGGAACAAAACGATGCCTGAGCTCGGAAGAAAGTACACCTGCTATAGCTGCCACACGAAGTTTTACGACCTCGGCAAGCCTGTTCCTCTCTGCCCGAAGTGCGGAGCCGATCAGCGCGATGCGGACGAGGCTCCTGTGTACACGGCGCCGCGCCGTGGACGGGCGGTCGTAGAAGATCCGGTCGAGGATGATGATCTCGCTCCGGCCGCGGGACCCGTTGCCAGCGGCGACGCGACCGACGAGGACGCCGAAGACGACTTCGCCCCGGCGGAAGACCGCGAAGAAGAAGCGGACGACGAAGAGGAAGAAGAGTACTAAGGCAGCAGGAGGAGGTTGCGCATGCGGAATCTCGGATTGCTCGGCTGTGTGGGCGCGCTCATTCTGGCGCTCATCATCTGCGGAGCGTATTACGTCAATGTTCGCAACAACCTCGTCGAACTGGACCAGCAGGTCGACGCGCAGTGGGCGCAGGTCAAGAGCCAGTATCAGCGGCGTTATGACTTGATCCCCAATCTCGTTCGGACCGTGCAGGGCGCGGCCAATTTCGAGAAGTCCACACTGGAAGCAGTGGTCAACGCGCGTGCGCGCGTCGGCCAGGTCTCCGCGGGCAGTGGTCCCGGCGGTGCGCCTGCAAACGTCACGAACGATCCGAACGCGATGGCGCAATTCGCCGCGGCCCAGCAGGGTCTCAGCGGCGCGCTCAATCGCCTCATGGTCGTCGTCGAGGCGTATCCCAATCTGAAGTCGAACGAAAACTTCCTGCAGTTGCAGTCGCAGCTCGAAGGCACCGAGAATCGGATCGCCGTCGAGCGTCAGCGCTACAACGATGAAGCTCGCAAGTACAACACCGCGATGTTGCGCTTCCCGGCGAACCTCGTGGCGAACATGAGCGGCTTCAAGAAGAAGGCGTACTTCGAAGGCACGGCCGGCAACGATCAGGCCCCGAATGTGAACTTCGACTTCAGCAACACTGCAGCAACCGCCACGCGTTAGACGACAGAACACCGAACCGAATCGAAACGAGGGATGAAGTCATGATGGATGGTCGTCGCATGCAGCGCGTCATCCTTCGGGCTGCATCCCTCGTTTTCCTTTTCGTCCTCGCACTCTCGGCGTTCGCGCTCGACGTTCCGCCCGCGCCGACACAGTGGGTGACCGACAAGGCCGGGCTGCTCGGTCCCACCGAAGCGGATCTGCTCAATCGCAAACTCTCCGACTTCGAACAGCAGACGGGCGCGCAGTTCATCGTCTACATCTTCAAGTCGCTCGAAGGCGACGCGCTCGAGTCGTTCACGATTCGCTGCGTCGAGCGTTGGAAAGTCGGCCAGAAAAAGTACGACAACGGCCTCGTGCTGTTCGTCTTCGCCGATGACCGCAAGACGCGCGTCGAAGTCGGCTACGGACTCGAAGGGACGATCACCGACGCCGTGTCGTCGAACGTGCTGCGCACGCTGCTGCGGCCGAAGTTCCAGGCCGGCGACTACGCAGGCGGCATCAACGCCGCGGCCGATGAGTTGATGCGGCGCATTCGCACCGGCGAGAAACCGGTCGAGCCGTTGCAGCCACGCGGTCAGGGACAGGGCCAAAGCGGCGGTCAGGACCTCGGCATCGTGCCGATCCTCGTTCTGCTGTTCATCATCTTCTTCGTCGTCGCGCCGATGTTCGCGCGCGGACGCTCCAGCGGTTGCGGCGGATGCCTCATTCCGTTTCTCTTCTCCGGCGGACGGACGTTCGGCGGAGGAGGATTCAGTAGCGGCGGCTTCGGCGGCGGTGGTGGGTTCGGCGGTGGCGGATTCTCGGGCGGTGGCGGCGGGTTCGGTGGCGGCGGCGCATCCGGAGACTGGTAATGCAGCAGAACGATTTCCTGAAGTCTCTCGATCAGCCTCGCATCGTCGAGGCGATTGCATCCGCCGAGAAGCTCACGTCCGGCGAGATCCGCGTGCACGTGCAACCACGCGCGCGCGGCGAGATCCGCGAAGTTGCGGAGCGCACGTTCGAGCGTCTCGGCATGACGAAGACCGCGCTGCGCACCGGCGTGCTGCTGTTCATCGCCTGTGAAGAACAGAAGTTCACGATCCTCGGCGATCGCGGCATCAACGAGAAAGTGCCGTTCGGATTCTGGGACGCGATCGCCGCGAAACTGCGCGAGCGCTTCAAAGCGGGGGAGTACACCGATGGCATCGTCGACGCGATCCACGCCGCAGGCGAACAGCTCCGCACCTACTTCCCCCGCGCCGACGACGACATCGACGAGCTCGCGAACGACATCAACGTCGAGCACTAACACCGTCGCCATCTCCCTCGGATCCAACCTCGGCGATCGTCGCTATAACGTGCTCCGCGCGATGCACGAGCTGCGTGCGTTGATGCACGTCGTGCGCGTGAGTTCCATCATCGAGACCGCGGCCGTCGACGCGCCGGCGGGATCGCCGCCATTTCTCAACGCGGTGATCGTTGGCTACACGAGTCTCGCGCCGCTCGGGTTGCTCGATGCATTGCTTGCGATCGAGAAACGCTTAGGCCGCGTGCGACGTGGCGTGCGCAACGAGCCACGTGTGATCGATCTCGATCTGATCGTGTACGGCGCGGTGAGGATGCGCAGCGAGCGGCTGACATTGCCGCATCCGCGCGCGCACGAGAGGGAGTTCGTGATGGGACCGCTGCGTAGCGTGCGCGCGGACTATCTCGTGCCGATGCCCGAGCCCGATTCGACGTTCACGCGCGCGCGTTTCACGACCGCGGCTTTCGTGAGGATCGGGTAGGGGTTGACCATCTCGTCGTCCTGATTGACGCCGAAGTGGAGGTGCGGAGGGGTGGTCTTCGCGTTGCCCGTATTGCCGACGTAGCCGAGGAGATCGCCGCTGCGGACTTCCATCCCTTCGTAGAGACCGGGTGCCCAGCGATCGAGATGCGCGTAATAGAACGCCGCGCCGTCTTCCGTCGTCAGCCACACACAGTTGCCGCCTTTCGGCTGCTCGCCGATGAAGCTGATCACGCCATCCGACACTGCGACGATGGCCGTGCCCTTCGGCGCGAAGATGTCGATGCCCTTGTGTTTGCGCTTGCCGCCGTCGCGCGAGTTGCCCCACGAATTCGAGAGCTCGAAGGTCTGGACGCCGACGACCGGCATCAGCAACGCGGTTCCATTCAAGGGCGCGAACAGCGCCTTGGCGCGAGCGGCGAATTCTTTGTCGCGCTCTTTCTTCGTCGCGGCGGTCGGCGTGAGGACGGGCGCCTTGTCGACGTGGCGGCTGTTGTAGAGATTGAGATCGAC
Source organism: Thermoanaerobaculia bacterium (assembly GCA_036383875.1). Classification (GTDB taxonomy): domain Bacteria; phylum Acidobacteriota; class Thermoanaerobaculia; order Gp7-AA8; family Gp7-AA8; genus QHVT01. Next base: position 10,496 of record DASVNL010000544.1, on the reverse strand, counting down.
GCGCATCTGCGCGATGAGGTCGCTGAAATCGTCGTCGTCGGATTGGGGAGGAGGCGCGGTCGCGACGACGGTGGTCGTCGTCGAGCAGGCGGTCAGAGCAAAGAGCAGAACCAGCAGTGCCATAAGCCTGCTGCTGACCCACCCGTTACGCACACTAAGCGATCTCATGGTTCTCGGGGACGACGAAGGCGAGTTTAGGAGCGGCAGCCGAGCTTGTAAAGAGCCGGTTGCGGCTGGGCTCGCCTTCTTTACTTCCCGAAGAGCGCAACTGCGATGTCTTCGATCTTCCGCACGGGCACGACTTCGACGTCCGCGCGGATCTCCGACGCGTTCGATTGCGGCACGATCACGCGCGTGAATCCGAGCGCTGCGGCTTCACGTGCGCGCAGGTCCGGCTGCGACACGCTGCGGATCTCGCCGAGGAGCCCGACCTCGCCGAAGAGCGCGACGTTGTGCGCGATCGGCAGGTTGCGATGCGACGACAACACGGCTGCGACGATGCCGAGATCGAGCGCGGGCTCGTCGATCTGCAAACCGCCGGCGATGTTCACGTAGATGTCGTGCTGCGCGAACGATGCGGAGGCTTTGCGCTCGATCACCGCGAGCAGCAGCGACACGCGATTGGAGTCGATGCCCATGGCCATGCGTCGCGGCGACGGGAAGTGCGTCGGCGAGACGAGCGCCTGCAACTCGATCATGAGCGGTCGCGTGCCTTCGACTGCCGCGAGGATCGCGGAACCCGGCGCCTGGCTGCGCTGGGAGAGCAACGCGGCCGATGGGTTCGCGACTTCTTCGAGACCGTCGTCGTGCATCTCGAAGATCGCGACTTCGTTCACGGGGCCGAAGCGATTCTTGTAGGCGCGGACGATGCGGTAGTTCTGAAACTTCTCGCCTTCGAAGTAGAGGACCGTGTCGACGATGTGTTCGAGCGTTTTCGGACCGGCGATGGTTCCTTCCTTCGTGATGTGGCCGATGAGGAAGACGGGCAGCGACATGCGCTTCGCCGCGGTCATCAGCACGCCCGCGGAGTCGCGAACCTGTCCGACGGAGCCGGGCATCGACTGGTTCGAGCTCGTATGCACGGTCTGAATCGAGTCGACGATCAGCGCCGCCGGCTTCATCTTCTCGGCTTCGCTGAGGATGCGATCGATCGAAGTCTCGGTGAAGAGTCGGATGTTCTCGTTCGTCGTGTTGAGGCGGCGCGCGCGCATCGCGATCTGTCGCGGCGACTCTTCGCCGGAGACGTAGAGCACTGGGCCGTACTGCGCGAGTTGCTGCGCGACCTGCAGCAGCAGCGTCGACTTGCCGATGCCCGGCTCGCCGCCGACGAGCGTCACGGCGCCGAGAACGAGGCCGCCACCGAGAACGCGATCGAGGCTCGGGATCTCGGTGGAGATACGCGGCGCAGCGTCGAAGTCGATCGCGTTGATCGGCATGGGCGAACCGCCACCGCCGATCGCGCCGCCTGCTGCCGCGGCCGCGGGCTGGTCTTCCTGCGCGTACGAGTTCCACGCATTGCAGTCGGGACAGCGGCCGAGCCACTTCGTCGCCTGCGCGCCGCACTCGGTACACGCAAAAATCGTTGCCTTCTTCGCCACGGTCCGGATGATAGCAATGCCTACAGGCAGTAGAGACAGGGGGGACCGGGAGGCGACGGCGAGACGCCGTCGCGACAGCCACCGGGACGGTGGCGGTCCCTTGGCGCTCCTCTATCGCAGCGTCAGCTCGCCTCGGAGATCCTTCTGCATCTCCTCTTTCACGCGTGGCGAGGAGTAGCCCAATCCCCACAGGTAGTAGAGCTTCGCGAGAGCGGCTTCGGCGGTCATGTCGAATCCGCTGATGACGCCGGCGCGCGCGAGCGCGGATCCTGCGGCGTATTCGTGAAGATCGACTGTGCCCTCGAGGCATTGCGTGCAATCGACGATGACGACGCCGCGGTCCACGGCTTCTCTCAGCGCGTCGATGAACTCGCGATCCTGATCGGGACCGTTGCCGACGCCGTACGCTTCGAGCACGAGTCCCTGCAGCGGCGGGCGCAGGACGTTTCGCACGAGCTCGGGCGAGATGCCGGGGAAGAGGCGCAGCGCGCTGACGACGGGACGCTTCAGCTCTTTCACCACGAGCTTCTTTGCGCCGCGCGCCGCGCGCACGAGATCCCAGTTCACTTCGATGTCGATGCCGACGTTGCCCAGCGGCGGAAAGTTCGGAGAGTCGAACGCGGCGAATCCGTCCGCGCTGACCTTCGTCGCACGACAGCCGCGCAGCAGTTTTCCTCCGAAGTACAAACAGACTTCGGGGATCGCGTAGTTGGCCGCGAGCATCAATGACGTGATGAGGTTCTCGCGCGCGTCGTTGCGAATCTCGCAGAGCGGAATCTGCGAGCCGGTGATGATGACCGGCTTGCGAAGATTGCCGAGGAGGAAGGGCAACGCCGACGCGGTGTAGGCCATCGTGTCGGTGCCGTGCAGGACGATGAAGCCGTCGTAGCGGTCGTAGTTCGCCTCGACGTCGCGCGCGATCTTCACCCACTCGCGCGGGGTCATGTTCGACGAGTCGAGCAGCGGGTCGTACTCGTGAATCGTGTACGACGGCATCGACTCGTGCCGCAGCTCGGGCATCGTCGACGACATCTGTTCCTGCAGGTAGCCGGGTTCGGGAACGTAGCCCGGACGCCGGCGCCGCATGCCGATCGTGCCGCCGGTGTAGACGATATAAACGCGCTTCTTCATCGGGTCGCGCGGATAATACCCGGCATGGCGAAGAAGACGCTGGAATCGCTCGAGCTCGAGCTGCGGGACTATGCCGCGACGTTTCCCGAAGTCACCGAGGACTCACCGTGGGGGCATCGCGCCATGAAGGTCCGAAAGAAAGCGTTCGTGTTCCTCGGCGGCGAAGCCAATCAGGACGAGCTCTCGATGTCCGTGAAGCTCCCGCACTCGCGCGACATGGCCGCCGACCTGCCGTTCGCCGAGCCCACGGGCTACGGGCTCGGCAAAAGCGGCTGGGTCACGGCGCGTTTCAAGAAAGTCAGCGACGTCCCGATGGATCTGATGAAAGCGTGGATCAAAGAGAGCTACCGCGCGATCGCACCGAAGAAACTCCTCAAGGCGATGGCCTGAGCGCCGAGCGCGAGTCGTCGCTTCGTGCGATCAGAATCTTCCAGTTCTCCATCGGCGAGCCTTCGAGATTCAGATTCGAGGCGATGTAGTACAGCCGCCGCGTCGCCTCGCCCTTGCCGATGCGGAAGCGCTGCTCGAGGTAGTACGGCGGGATGTTCTGGTAGTACAGCGACGCGCGCACAGTGACCGCGCTCGGATCGACGTCGGCGGGCAGCGTGACGCGATACGTGATGCGGTCGTGGCCTTTGCCGTCGCGATAGTCGGGATCCTGCTTCGCGTTTCCGTGCGGATACGTCGCTTCGAGATAACGGCCGTTGAGCGACGGGTCCGGACCTTTCGCTGTCCAGCCGAGAGGGAGCAGTCGATTGTCTTTGATGTCGTGATCGCGGCGGATGAAGCTCGTCGTGAAGTTGTTGTCGACGTCGGTCGCGAGCTCTTCGTAGATCTGCACCTGATCGTCCGAAGTGATCACTTCGTAGTGCTTCTGGTATTTGTTGTTCACGAGGAACTCGGTGTCGAGCGGACGGCCTTCGCCGTCGACGATCACGCCGACGTCGTTCGTGCGGCCTGAGCTCCAGACCACGCGCTCGCGGCCATCGCGCGTTTCGAGCACGAGCAGTTCGATGAACGCGCGACGGAAGCCGACGCCGCTCGGCAGTCGATGTCCGGTGAGATTCGTGACGGTGACGTTCGCAGTGACGACGTTGCCGTCGACGGAGGTGTCGGCCATGACTGCGGCCGTGCGCGTGCGCGCCTGATCGAAGAGGTTGGCCTGCGTGTTCTCGAGATTGTCGGACGTGCCGGTCATGTAGTCGCTCTTGCGAACGCCGAGGACGTCGTTGAACTGCTTGAACATCTCGAGCAGGAACGCGTTCATGCCGAGGAACTCGTGGCGCGCGAAGCCGGACTCGCGGAAGCGCACGCGGATGTCGTTGATCGGCGCACGATGTTCGGCGGCGGGATACGTTTCGTCTTCGATGATCGCGATGCGCGTCTTGATCGGATCGACGTTGAGTTTGAGCAGCGGATTCACCTGCTTCTGCGGCATGTGGCAGTCCTGACAGGTCTGCGCGTTCGCACCCGGTTTGCCGAACTCGTTCTGATACGCGCTGTTGAGCCACTCGAGATACGTCGCCTGTTCGATCGAATGCGGCGTCGATGGATTGACGGGACGCATCGGCTGTTGTGCGTCGACGACCGGCAGGTCGATCGTGTGGCAGCTTCCGCACATGCGCGCGCTCTGAATGTACGGATCGTGTTTCGGCTTCACGGCCAGTGCGTTGTCCATCGGCAGCGTGACGATCTCGTCGTCCTTGAACGGACCGTAGATCTCGTTTGCGGGTCCGGTCGAGAACTGGCCGGTGATGCGATTCTTGAGGAAGAACTCGAGCGGGGAGTCCTTCGATCCCGGCGGAACGATGTCCTTCTGGATGTGGTGACACGACGTGCAACTGATGCCGTCGCGCGACAACGCGCCGTACTTCGCATTCGGCTCGCTGCCGGTGCGATAGATCGAATCCATCGGGAAGTTCTCGCCCGGATGGTCGATGTCGTGCTGACGCTTGCCCATCACGCCGTGGCAGCGGAAGCAGGTGTTGATCACGGTGTGCTTGAGACTGATGCGCGTCGCTTCGTCCGGCACCGTGTCGAGATACGACAGCTCGCTGTCGAGTTGTGCGTAGAAGATCGGATCGCGCCCGGCGAGTCCCATCGGCGACCAGCGCCATTCGGTGTACGGCGAGACGTTGATGCCTTTGCCGTCTTTGTTCGTCAGCCACATCGTCGGGCCGAACGGACCGTTGGCGGCGCTGTGACACGACTGGCATTGATCGGACGTCATGAAGGGCTGCGTGTTCGGCGCGGCCTGCGACGTGATGTGATCCCACGTTTCGTTGGGCAGCTTCTGCACGCTGTTGCCTTCGATGGGTCCAAGCGCGCGGAACGTTTGCAGGAAGGACGGATTCGGTTCGACGATCGGCGTCGGTGGTGCCGCCGCGGGTGGAACGGCGTGACGCGCGGCCTTCGACTTTTCATCGCGCCACGAGTCATCGACGCGGAAGGTGAGCGGTTCGCCGGGGAAGCCTTCGATGTTGTTGAGTGCGGAGAAGGTCGATTCTTTCTCCGCGGACGCATGACAGCGCGTGCAGTAGATGCCGAAGCCCGCGTTCGGATACTGATACGGCCACTGGTGATCGTCGAACGGCATGCCGGTCCAGAGCTCGGCCCACCACCAGCCATCCGCGGAGCCTTTCGAATCCTTGATCATGATCGTCCAGTCGCTGATCGGCGGTGGCGGCGTGTTCTCCCAGCGCGCGGCGGGCGAGGGGATGCCTTCCTTGATGATCATTGCGCCGTCGGGGATCACGCCTTCGCGATCGCCGGTGAGCCACTTCATCACCGCGGGCGAGTAGTAGATCTTCGCGGCCTTGTGCGTGCCGTAGTAGACGTCGTTGATCCACGGGCCGGTGTCGCGAATGCCTTTGTCGCCGCACCACGTCAGGTCGGTCGCGTACGCGCGCTTCGTGAGCCACGCCAGCATCGCCTTCTCGTACTCGGCGAGCTTCTCCGGCGGGACGCTGCTCGGCAGCGCGAACGGCATCTCGCCTTTGCCGATGCACGACGCGCCCGGCGACGCCGCAGGCCGCTGCGTCGGCGCAGCGAGGGTCAGAAACACGAGGATCGACACGACGATGCGACGTACGACTGGCACCATGGACCTCCGTCTCGATGGATGGACCTGCTGCAGGCAAGATAGCCTAGCGGCAGTTACTCGGGAAGGAGAAACGGCGCGACGTTGAGCGTCAGCAGGATTTCGGCGACGCCGGGCGTGTCGGGATAGAACTCTTCGAGTCGGCGAAAGTGATGCGACGCCGCGTCGAGATCCCCGCGACGCCGCGCGATTTCGCCATGCAGGTAATGCACGTAGCGTTCGAGTCGCGTGCCCGCGGTGATCGGCTCCGCGCGATGCGCGAGCGCTTCCGCGTCATCGAGTTGCTCGCGGCAGAGATACGCGAACGCGGTGGTGACGAGGAGCTGTCGCAGGATGTCCGGACGCCCATCGCGCTCTGCCATCGCCAGTGCTTCTTTCGCGTACTGCAACGCCTCCGCGAAGAGGTTCGCCGCGAGGCAGTTGTACGCGAGGTTGTGCGTGATGAAGATGCGCGTCAGAAGTGGTTCGCCATCCTGATGCGGCGCGCAGTCCGCGAGTGCCGCGCGTCCGTACTCGATCGCCGCGACGTGATTGCCGCGCATCGACTCGATCGCACCCGCGATGTCCCATGACGCGACGCACTGCAGCGGATCGGCAACGGTCTCGACGACTTCGAGATACGTGGGGAAGTAGCGCTCGGCGATCGCGCGATCGTTGCGATCGATCGCGTTCACGAGGAGGTAGTACGTCGCGAGATGGACGTGTCGCGCGCTGTGACGGCGGATGACGTTCTTGCGAAAGACGTTCATGTCCGCGTCGCGATCGCCGCGCAGCACGGCGATGCTCGCGCGATGCAGGTCGATGAGCGCGCGTTCGGCGTCGGACGATGCATGCGGAACGAGCGCATCGAGCTTCGCGATCGCGTCGTCCCACGCACCGGCGCGCAGCGCCGTCGTCACCTCGCTCAATGAATCGTCGAACGTCACGCGCGCATTGTAAGCAGGCGCGACGTTCTCAGAACGGGCAGTCGAGGCAGCCGGAGCCGCAGCACGTCGGCTCTTCGGCGGGACGCCAGCGCGGAACCGGCGGCGGCGCCGGCTCTTCCTTCGGCGCGTCTTCGCGCGTCTCGATGTCGGTTTCGTCAGACATGAAAAAAACGGCGGACCTTTCGGCCCGCCGTTGCGTGAAGAATCAAATTACGCCGAGCGATCGGGGGAGTTCGCGTGCGGCTGCGCGACGGGCGTGGCGACGTCGGTGGACGGGCCGCTGCCCGGGGCGATGGTCATCTGCTCGCCGGGGCTCTCGGAGGGGTAGTACTCCTTGAGTTTCAAGTAATCGGTCCCCGTCTCCTCGGTGATGATCTGGTTCACTTCCCAGCCATCGAGCGTCTCGCGCTCGAGCAGGCGGCGCGCGATGCGATCGAGCGACGTGCGATTCGCGGATATGAGCTCGTGCGCGGTCTTGTACGCCTTCTCGAGGATGCGGCGCACTTCCTTGTCGATCTCGACTGCGGTCGACTCCGAATAGTCCTGATGTTGACCAAATTCGCGGCCGAGGAAGATCTGCTCTTCCTTCTTGCCGAACGTGGCCGGGCCGAGATCGGACATGCCCCATTCGCAAACCATCTTGCGAGCCATGTTGGTCGCGCGCTCGATGTCGTTGCCGGCGCCGGTCGTGATCTCGTTGAGGAACACTTCCTCCGCGATGCGTCCGCCCATCAGCACGGCCAGCATCGCTTCGAGGTAGCGCTTCGAGTACGAGTACTTGTCTTCGGTCGGAAGCTGCTGCGTGAGTCCGAGGGCGCGGCCGCGCGGGATGATCGTGACTTTGTGCAGCGGATCGGCGGCCGGAATCATCGCAGCGACGATCGTGTGTCCCGACTCGTGATAGGCGGTGTTCCGCTTCTCGCGATCGGACATCATCATCGACTTCCGCTCGACGCCCATGATGACCTTGTCCTTCGCATACTCGAAGTCGACCATCTGGACTTTCTTCTTGTCGTAACGCGCGGCGTTCAGCGCGGCCTCGTTGACGAGGTTCGCGATGTCGGCGCCGGAGAATCCAGGCGTGCCGCGCGAGATCACCGACAGGTCGACGTCTTCGGCCAGCGGGATGTTGCGGGTGTGCACGCGCAGGATGCCCTCGCGGCCTTTGAGGTCCGGAAGATCGACGACGACGCGGCGATCGAAACGGCCCGGGCGAAGCAGCGCGGGATCGAGAACGTCGGGGCGGTTCGTGCCGGCGATGAGGATCACGCCGTCGTTCGACTCGAAGCCGTCCATTTCGACGAGGAGCTGGTTGAGCGTCTGCTCGCGCTCATCGTGGCCGCCGCCGAGGCCTGCGCCGCGATGACGTCCGACGGCGTCGATCTCGTCGATGAAGATGATGCAGGGCGCGTTCTTCTTGCCCTGCTCGAACAGATCGCGCACGCGCGACGCACCGACGCCGACGAACATCTCGACGAAGTCGGAGCCGGAGATCGAGAAGAACGGCACGTTCGCCTCACCGGCGATGGCGCGGGCGAGCAGAGTCTTGCCGGTGCCCGGAGGTCCCATGAGCAAAACGCCCTTCGGGATCTTGCCGCCGAGCTTCGTGAACTTCTGCGGTTCTTTGAGGAACTCGATGATCTCGTGGAGCTCGACCTTGGCCTCGTCGACGCCGGCGACGTCTTTGAACGTCACCTTCTTCGCGGAGCCGGAGAGCAGCTTGGCCTTCGATTTTCCGAAGGAAAGGGCCTTGTTGCCGCCGGCCTGCATCTGGCGCATGAAGAAGATCCAGAGGCCGATCAGGAAGAGGAACGGAGCCCAGGTGATGAGGGCCGTGACGAACGGCGCATCGCGCTGCGGCTCGAACTCGACGATGACGCGCTTGTCTTCGAGACGCTTGTAGAGGTCGTCAGGCAGGGTGGCTGGACCGGTGACATGGAACTCGTGCTTGCCGCCGACTGCGGTGGACTTGGTGACGCCGCGGATTTCATCGCCGCGGATCGTGACCTTCTCCACGTGGCCTTCGTTCACGCGGTCCTGAAACACGCTGTAGGCGATCTGTTCGCTGGAGCCCTTGGCGGTATTGAAAAGACTCCATAGGAGGAACACCAGAACGATGATCACGACCCACAGGAGTGCGGTTTTGACTGTGGAATTCAACGAATTGCCTCCTACGTGAGCAAGCGCGAATGCTTCACGCGTGCCACGTAAACTATCGCGACTCGTAACGAGGCGCGAGCGAGTGAATATTCTGTCGGCAACTATGCCACGCGGCCGATGAACGGAAGGTTACCGAAACGTCTCTCGTGCTCGAGGCCGTACCCGGCAAAAATGCCGTCCTCGATCGTGAACGCACGGAAGTCGGTGGTGGCGTCGGACGTGCGGGCGTCGGGGCGGTCGAGAAGCGCGACGAGCTTGAGGCTCTTCGGCTGATGAAGGCGAAGGTTGGAGAGCAGGTAGTTCTCGATCACGCCCGTCGCGACCACGTCCTTGAGCACAAAGACGTTGCGGCCGCGAATGTCGGTGAAGGAGAGGAAGTCGATCTCGATGGCGTCCGCGACCTGGTCGGCGTGATCGCGGATGACGTCGATGAATCCGTAGCTGACGTCTCCCGGGATGGCGCGCAGCAGGTCGGCGAGGAAGAGCGACGCGCCTTTGAGGATGCCGAGCAGGAAGATCTCGCCGTCGCCGGCAGCCGCCCGGATCTCCGCACCGAGGGCCACGACGCGCGCCCCAATCTCCTCGGCGCTAAACAGGGGAGTGATCTGCGTCGTCTGCACCCGAGCCCTCCAACCACACTTCGTACACCGTCCCGCGCGCCGGCTCTGTCACTTTGAAACGCTCCGAAACCTCGACGCCCGCGATCCAGACGATTTCGCCGTTCCAGAGAAGAAGCGGCAGGCGGTCCCGGCTTTCGCGCGCGATTTTACGATCAATCAGAAAGTCTTTCAGCTTTTTCGGTTGCGATAACCCCAATGGTTGGAAGCGATCGCCCGGTTTTCGCGTCCGCGTTTCGAACACCGGCGCGGCGCCTTCGGGCAGTTGAATGAGTTGGCGATTGGCGGTCGGCGGCTGGCGGATCGGTTCCACTCGGATTGTTACGTTCGCTTCGACCGGCTTGTTTCGTTTGCGCAGCGTCCACGAGTCGCGCGTGCGGACGAGCTCCACGATCTTTGTGACGCTCACGCGCTTCGACGCGAGATCGATGCGACGCGCGTCGTAGTCGCGCGCCTCGGGATCGAGGCGACGGATGTGACGCTGCAACAACGCGCCGCGCAGCCACTCGTCGTCGGGAAGCGTCGTGAACGTCGTTTCAAATTCACCGGCTTGCGCGTGCTCGCGCTCGGCGTCGTCGATCGCACGTTCGAGGATCGGCCATTGTGTGCGCGCCTGTTCGGCGATCGCGGCGAGGTTGTCCGTCGCGTCGAGCTCACGAATCAGTAGGCGCACGCGATTGCGCAAAAAGCGCGGATCGTCGTTCGAGCGATCGAAGCGGGGCGTGATGTTGCGCTCACGCAGAACTTGTTCGAGGTCGTCGCGCGTGAAGTCGAGCAGCGGTCGGACCACGCCGTCGTCGCGCATCGGGTGGATGCCGCGCAATCCGGCGATGCCGCTGCCCGTGAGGAGTCGCATCAACACGGTCTCGGCCTGATCGTTCTTCTGATGCGCCGTCGCGATGAACTGCGCGTCGCGACGTTCGCGAATCTCGAGCAGTCGCGCGTACCGGACTTCGCGCGCCGC
>DASVNL010000543.1:0-17906 GCA_036383875.1 Thermoanaerobaculia bacterium | reverse complement strand
GTCGCGCGGATCGTTTGCGCATGCAGCAAACGGAGTTCGTCGCAGCGATGAGTCACGAGCTGAACACGCCGATCGCCGCGATGCGCGCGGCCGGTGAGAATTTGAAGGACGGGATCATCGTCGAACGCGAGAAGCTCGCGCGCTACGGCGAGGCGATCGTCAAAGAGTCCGCGCGACTCGGCGACATGGTCGCGCAAGTGCTCGAGTTCGCCGGCATGCAGGCGCGCACGACGCGACGCCGCGGTCCGGTCGACGTCGCGTCAATCGTCGAAGACGCCGTGAGCCAGTCGCGCGCGCTCGCACTCGGCACGCCGATCGAGATTGAATTGCAGATCGAGCCGGGACTGCCGCACGTGTCCGGCGACGCGGCGTCGCTCACGCGCGCAGTGCAGAATCTCGTCGCGAATGCGATTCGTCACGGCGGCAGTGGCAATTGGGTCGGTGTGTGCGCGAAGTGGGACGCGCGCGGCGTCGTCGTGATCGAAGTCGAGGATCGCGGCGAAGGGATCGACACGCGCGACGTCGCGCATCTGTTCGAACCGTTCTTCCGCGGCCGCAACAGCGAAAACATTCGCGGCGCCGGCCTCGGTCTGGCCATCGTCAAACAGATCGTCGAGGATCATGGCGGGTCGGTCGGTGTCGAGCGGCGGCGCGGTGGCGGGTCGGCGTTCACGATGCGCATCCCGGCGGTGATCGAATGAAGCGCAGCATTCTGCTCGTCGAAGACGAAGAGTCGCTGATCCTCACGCTGGGCGATCGCCTCGAGAGCGAGGGCTACGCGGTCACGTTCGCGCGCGACGGTGAAGCCGCGCTCGACGTCGCAGTGCGAAATCGCTTCGACGCGATCCTGCTCGACGTCGCGCTGCCGAAGAAGAACGGCTTCGACGTCTGCCGCGATCTGCGCCAGCGCGGTGTGCAGACGCCAGTCCTCATGCTCACCGCGCGCGGCCAAGTCATCGATCGGGTCCTCGGCCTCAAGCTCGGCGCCGACGACTACGTGACCAAGCCCTTCGAGATGATCGAGCTGCTCGCGCGCATCGAAGCGCTCCTGCGTCGCGCGCGAACGCTCACCGCGAGCAGCGCCGACGCGTATTCATTCGGCACGATCGAAGCCGACTTCCGCAGCGCCGAAGTGAAACGCGACGGCGCGTCGATCGAACTGTCCGGCCTCGAACTGAAGTTGCTCCGCTACCTCGTCGAACATCGCGGCGCCGTGCTCACGCGCGACGAGCTGCTCGAAAAAGTGTGGGGCTACGACGCCACACCGGTGACACGCACGGTCGACGTGCACATCGCATCGCTGCGCCAAAAGCTCGAGACCAATGCATCACGTCCCGAGTTCATCCTCACCGTCCACGGCCTCGGCTACAAGTTCGTCGGCTGACTCACTTGAAGTACCCCGTGACGTCGACGAGGACGTGGACGGGCAATTCGTAGTGTCCGTTGTAGATCCCCATGTACCCGCCCGCGGAGAGTCCGACGATCGCGTTGTTCGCGTGCGTCCGGTTGGGGCGATAGCTGATCGTGCTCACCCCGGTGAAGGGCGGGTAGAACTCCGGCGCGGCGTAGAAGATGAAGTAGCCGGCCGACGGCGGATTGACCGCGGTAATGTTGACGGCCAGTGCTTTTGCGCCGAACGGAATCCCGCAACGTCCTGCCATCAGAAATTTGCGGACGAACGACACGGTCGGACCACCGTAATCGCCGTTGGGATTGCGGGTGTCGATGACGCGACACGGAGTGAGCAGATACAGCGACGTCGGGCCGGGTGCGAACGAGATGTCGGTGATGCCAGTGTCCCAGTGATCAACTTCCGTCTGCGCGTACAGCTCGTCGCCGAGAAACGTCGCATCGAATCTCGCGTTCCCGACGGGCACCGTCATGACGACGTCGAGAGTGGCCATGGCGTTGCTGATGGTCGCTTCGCCGAGGATGGTCGAGTCGCGGTAGAACCGCACCACGCCGGTGATCGAGGGATGGTTTGGAAAGAAGGCCTTGAGTGTGGCGGTGGCTCCGAGCGGGTACGACCCGACAGGAGTCATGGAGAACTGAAACGGCGCCGTCGGTTTCCCGACGGTGAAGCTCACTAAGGTTTCGTGCGCGTTGAAGTTCGCGTCACCGCTGTACTGAAGGACGACGCTGTGCGTGCCGATCGAGAGTTGTCCGAAGTTGATGTCGAACGTGGGCGCGGCGATCGTCGAGTGCGGATTGCCATCGAGGATCACTGCGATCGTGCCGGTCGGCTGAATGTACGGGACGCTTTGAGAAAACCGACCGGCAACGCGGACCTGGTTTTCCCACGTGGGCAACGATGGAAAGAACGACGCATTCGTGAGGACCGTAGCCTTCGCGACGGTCATCGGCGGCGTTGGTGACGACGTGGCTGCAGCGTAGATTGCATCGCCGCTGTAGATCGCGGTGAGTGCGCCGTCGCCCGCGGGCGCGATCATGAACGAAGCGGCGGCCTCGCCATCGAACGGTTCCGCGAACGCGCCGACGACTCCGTTCAACGCGAACATCACCGCTCCCTCGGCCGCAAAGGTTTCACCGAGAACTTCGGCTTCGGCCGTTTGCGTGGAGCCCAGGGTGAATGGAGCATCGAGCTCTTCGACCGTGACCGTGAGTGGCAGATCGAGCGAGTCCGTCGTTCTCGTGAGCACGACGTTCACGAATGCGGACGTGCCAGTGATCAGATCGATCGAGCCGTTCTTGTCGATGTCACCGACTGCGACCGCTTGCGATCCCCCGATCATGCGAAAACGCGCATACCCGTCGAAGCCGCCCGTGCCGTCGCCGAGGAGCACCGTGGAGCCGAGGACGACGTCGGTGTTGCCGTCACCGTCGATGTCGGCTGCTGCGCCTTCAGGGCCGATGTAGGCGTGCGAGAACAGGAACGTGCGGCGCGGCGAGCGGAACGAGCCGTCACCATTGCCGAGATGAGTGATCACTGCTCGCTCGGGTGCATTCCGCGCGTAGACGAGATCGAGATACCCGTCTGCGTTCAAGTCCGCAGTCAGCGTTGGGTCGGCGGGAGCGCTAGCGTCGGTGATCATGAACCGGCCATCCGCCTGAGCGAGAAGAACCCAAACGCCAGTCGCGATGTCGTCACGCCCGTCGTTATTGAAGTCTCCTGAAACAAGGTGCGTGTAGTCGATGATCCCGAGCGGTGTATCGACTGGCTCTGCAAGGGTGCCGTCCCCGTTGCCGTGACGAAATGACAGGGTGAACTGGTTGAACAAGACGACGTCCTGCTTGCCGTCTCCGTCGAAGTCGCCCGTCAGCGGATCGCTGAAGTCCGCGCTGACACTCGCGCTGTTGAGAAACAAACCGGTCGATTGTGCGAGCCATACCTCCAATGCTCCGGAGGTCAGGCGAGCCACGTCTTTGCGGCCGTCGCCATTGAAATCGGCAAAGACCGACTTTTGGGCAGACGCGACCGAGGTCACCACCTGCGCGCCGAAGGAACCATCTCCGATGCCGATGAAGGTGGCGAGCGGCCCTTCCTCCGTCGAGACGGCCAGATCCAGAAACCCGTCGCCGTTGACGTCCGACAGGCCGACGCTGCGCATCGACGAAGTCGTCAGATCGCCGGCCATTCCGGTTCGCGACACCTGATGACTGCGTGGCGCATCGAGGGAGCCGTCGCCGGTTCCGCGGAGGAGTGAGACCTGTGTTTGGGGCGTAGCGACGTTGATTGCGCCGATATCGCCCACGGTGATTACGTCGGCGTTGCCGTCTCCGTCGAAATCGCCGGTGGCGATGGCTGCTGCCCCGTTGCCGCCGGCGTACAGTGTGTACGCACCCGCGGTGCCTCCCGGCTCGCTGAGCCAGACACGTGTGAGTTCGTAGCCTCCGGCGATGAGATCCGCCCGGCCATCGCCGTTTAGATCCGGCGCGATCAGGTTTCTGGCGCGCGCGTAGTCAGATCCAGGCGTCTGAAACGTGTAGGTGCCGCCCGCGCTTGCGAGAGCAACGCGGCGCCGTCCATTGCTGTCGATCCAGCCGATGTCCGGAAGGTCGTTGTCGTCAAAGTCGCCGATGGCGACTCGATTCGCATTCAAGACGATGTCGACTGCGGTCAGGACGCCTGTACCGTCGTTGTGATAGATCCGCGATTGCGCATATGGATTGGCGACCAGGATGTCGTTGTCGCCGTCGTTGTCAGCATCGAACACGTAGTCGATGTCGTTTGAGAGGCAAGCGGAGAACGCGACGAGCGCGCCGAATGTGCCGTTGCCGCTACCGGGGTAGTACTGCGCGCCGCAGGTGACGAGATCCGGCTTCGAATCGCCGGTCACGTCTGCCAGCGCGAACACGCCATTCGCCGTGACGGCGAGGACATTTCCGGACGCGAAGCTCCCGGCGCCGTTGTTGAGATACGTGTGAAAGGACATCGTCTCGTTCGCATTGAAATACGAGACGATGAAATCGAGATCGTCGTCCGCGTCGAGATCGGCGAACTCCAGGCCCTGACCACTCGGCAAGGTGATCTCGACCGGCGCATCGAATGAGCCGTCGCCGTTACCGAGCACGATCTGGACGCTCTTGACGCCCCGAGTTGCGAAGTCGAGATTGCCGTCACCATTGAAGTCGCCCGTGCGAAGAACGTGAGCGCTATCGTTGATTGCGATCGCGAGCGCGTTGCGGATGATCGCCGGGGCGGCGAAAACGGGTAGACAGAGAACGAGCGTGAGTACGAGACGTTTCATAGTTATCTGAGGCGGACCAGCCTGCGCCAGAAGGGTACACCGCGGACTACAGAATTCCCTTGAGCCGTTCGAAGCCGGCGCGGCTGACCGGAATGCGTGTGTTGTCGCGGAGGATGACCACGCGGCTGTCCTTGGCGTACGGCTCGACTTTTTGCAGGCTCTCGACGTTGATCACGTAGCTGCGGTGGATGCGCACGAAGCGCGCGGGGTCGAGGAGTTGTTCGAGGTCCGTGAGCGTCTGCTGCTTCACGTACTTTTGGCCTTTGGCGTAGACGTGCACGTAGTCGTCCTGCGCTTCGATGTAGTCGATGCGTTGAATCGGGACGACTTCGATCGTGCCGCCGTCTTTGAACGCGATGCGTTGCAGCGGCTTGCGCGTTCCGGCCAGCGCGGCGACGGGTTGGTGTTCGTCGCGACGGACGATCTGTTCGGCGTGCGCGGCGACTTCGGCGAATCGCGCGGCGCTGTACGGTTTGAGCAGGTAGTCGATCGCGTGGACTTCGAATGCGCGCAGCGCGTATTCATCGTACGCCGTGACGAACACGACCTTCGGTTTCGGATCGAGCAGCTCGAGCACTTCGAAGCCGTCGAGCTTCGGCATCTGGATGTCGAGGAACAGGAGATCGGGTTTGCGATCGCTGTACGCCTTCACGGCCTCGTAGCCGTTCGCGCACTCCGCGACGATCGCGAACTGCGGGTAGTCCGCGAGGAACTCCGCGAGCACTGCGCGCGCGGGCGCCTCGTCGTCGACGATCATCACGCGAATTTCATTCATGTGCGGGCAACCACAGCGTCACGCGAAACCGCTCCGCCTCATTCTGAATCTCCATCCGCGCCGCCTCGGCGTAAAACGTCTCGATCCGCCGCCGCGTGTTCGCGAGACCGATGCCGTGTCCCGAGCTCGACGGACGATCCGGGTCGCACCGATTCTCTACTGAAACGCGCACGCGATCGCCTTCGCGTTGCGCGGAGATCTCGATTGCGCCGCCATCAAGCAGATGGCCGATGCCGTGCGTCACCGCGTTTTCGACGAGCGGCAACAGCAGCAGCGGCGGGATGCGCAACGCGCGCACGCGCTCGTCGACGTCCTGCGCGATCTCGAGTCGCGGTCCGAATCGGATGCGCTCGATCGCGAGGTAATTCAGTGCGAGCTCCAGCTCCTCCGCAATCGTGATCGACTCCGCGCTGCCGATGCGCAGTGACTTGCGCAGGTACTCCGCGAGCAGCGTCGTGAGCGTGCGTGCCGATGTCGGCGACGTGCCGCACAACGCGCTGATCGAGTTCAGGCTGTTGAAGAGAAAGTGCGGATCAAGTTGCGCCTTCAGCGTTTTCAATTCCGCTTCGCGCGCGAGCACCTTCACTTGCATCTCGCGCATCTCGAGACGTCGTGCGTCTTCGATCGCGAGGAGCAGATAGTGAAACGCGACGCTGAGCAGATAGAGCAACGCGCCGGTGACGATGATCAGCGAGGCCTGCGCGCCGATCGCGTCGATGCCGATGACGAGTTGCCAGCCGCGAAACAGCAAAAGCCACACGCCGCTCCAGACCAGTGCGCCGAGGAAGTGAGCGATGACGAGCGAGCCCGCGCGCGCGGCGGTGAGTGGCAGCGCGCGCGCGGGAAACCAGGCCGTGATGCAGATGAATGCGTAGAGAAGCGTGGGCGGAAGCGTGAACAGCACCGCATCGCGAAGCGGAATGCGGCCCGGCTCCATGACCAGCAGCGCCAGCAGAAACGCGAGCAGCAGCCAGGCCAGCAGATAGAGCGCGAGCCGTTTCCGGTCAGCGAGGAGCGGATGCATCTCTTACATTCTTCACCACGATCGCTCCCATGATCGCGGCGCCGCGCACGAGGAGCACCGGACCGGTCGTCGGCGAGACGGTCTTGTCGTCGAATCCGCCGAGGAGCGGCATCACGCTGCCGACGACGCGCCAGTGGTCGGGGACGATGATCTCGACGCCGCCCCAGAACGCGAACGCGTCGATCGCCGCGTCTTCGCCGGGCGCGATCTGCGCGTTGCGCAAGTCGATCTCGACGCCGCCCATGATCGCGGTCGCGTCGCCGCCGCGAAACTCCGTGGACGTGCTCTGGCGACGGACGCCGGCCATCATCGCGAACGCGTTGATCATCGATGCGGGATCGGCGGTGCCGTCTTCACGGATGCGCGCGGACTTGCGTGCGAGTGCGTCCCACACGAGCTTCGCGCCGAGCAGTGCGATGCCGACCGGGATCAGATCGCCGAGGTCGACGTCTGCGTAGTCGAGCGTGTCGAGGAGCAGGAGGACGCCGACGATCGTGATCAGCACGGAGCCGATGCGGCTCGAGCGCGGATCGAGGAAGCGCACCAGGCCGACGGCGATGATGATCGCGGGCCACCAGTCGGCGATCGCGCCGGACTCGAGGATGTTCAGGTTGTCGAGCGTCCAGAGCAGTCCGAGAGCGAGGATCCCGAGGCCGACGATGAGACGCGGTGTGATGCGCATGGCGGCGCTGGGCGAGGACGTGGTCACTTCATTCATGGTCGTTTTCCTTTGCGGCGACGGCGGGCCGGTCGATGAGAGCGTGCAGGGCCATCGAGGCGCCGGCGATGACGATCACCACCGGAAAGGCGCGGCCGTGCGAGAGTCCGAAGATGTCGAAGTTCCCGATCAGGAACCACGTGCCGATGGCGATGAGGATCCAGCCGTTGTTGTTGCGGCGGTTGCGGATCGATTCGACCTCGTTGCCGAGACCGATGGCGATCAGCAGCACCGGCCAGAGCCGCCAGATGTCGCGAAAGTGCAGAACGTCGATCGTGCCGAGAAAGCCGGCCACGCCGACGACGATCAGCACCAGACCGATGACGAGCTTATCGATCGGGATTTTCTGCTGAGTCGCGGATTGAGTCGATTCCATGCGTTGCCTCCACGCGCAAGGTACGGCGGAGGCGCGCGGAGTTCTCGCGTGGATCGGCGAGTGGCGGCGATTGACCGGTGAGCGGAGAAGGGGCGTTCCGCAGGGAGCGCTGGCGTCCTCGCCGGCTGAGCAGTGCGCCGTCCCGGCGCGGGCGGAGGGCTAGGCGCCGCGCTTCTCGACGAGCGCGCGGAGGCGGTCGGCGGCGCCGCGGATCGTGGACGGATCCCACGCCAGCTCGGGCGTGTCGTCCTTCGTCGCGGCGACGCTCTCGGCGAGAGTTTTCGGCTCGGGCTCAGGCAATTGTTTGGATCGGCCGCAGTCGATCCGCTGTCCGGGGGAGGTGGCGATCTTCATAAGGGTCTGAAGAAGGAGTGACGGAGAGCGGGAAATCCCTACCCATTGGTTTCAATCCAGGCGCGTGCGCAGCCGCTTCAGTTCGCTTTGCCTCTTCTTGTTCTCCAACCGTCGTTTCTTTTGCACTTTCGGGACCCGCGTCGGCTTGCGCTGCTCCCGCTCCTCGAGCGCGTCGCGCAGCAGCTCTTCCATGCGGGCGAGCGCGCGATCGCGATTCGCGAGCTGACTGCGCTCGGCCTGCGCGGTGACGCGCAAGGTGCCCGCGCGATTGATGCGCCCGCGAAGTTCCGTTCGGACGCGCTCCTTCTGCTCGTCGGAGAGCGGGAGCGCGTCGACGTCGACCTCGATCGTCACGCGCGTCTCGACCTTGTTCACGTTCTGACCGCCCGGCCCGCCGGCGCGCGACGTGGCCGCGCGCAGGAGGTGAGCCGGAACGAGGAGGCCGTTACCGAGATCGAGATCGCGCATGGCGCGTCATGATACTCAGCGAATCTCCATCGGCACCGGCTCCGCGAGAAAGACGACCTTCGTCGCGCGGCTGCGGAAGACGCGGCGGTACCACGGCTCGGGCATCGGCTTGCCGCCGTGCTCCATCACCAGTTTGGCCAGTCGCGTGACGTCGTCCTCGTTCATGCGGATGCAGCCGTGCGATTCCGCCTTGCCGAGGGAGTCGTCGAGATCCGTACCGTGAATGTAGTAGTCGGGCTCCTTGAAAAACATCTTCACGCGTTTCATCGGATTGTCGGGATGTCCGGCCGGCTTGGCGGTCTTGCCTTCGGCCCACTTCGACTCGGGCGGTTTCCAGCCCGGATTGAAGATCACTTTGCGAATCGAGAACGAGCCGCCGGGCGTCGGGTACTTGGATTTGCCGACCGAAACGTCGAAGCGGTCGACCTCCGAGCCGTCGACGTAGACAGAAAGTTCACGGGAATCGCGATCGACTTCGAGACGGAGCTCGGCACCTGCTGCCGAGGTCCAGAGGAGGCACGTAAGTGCAAGAAAAAGAAGTCGTTTCACGAGACTTCCCTACTGCAATCGAGGTTCCAAAATCGGCAGTCGTGTGATGGCTGTCACCGGTCCGCCCCATTGACTCGCCGAACCGATGGCTGCATCATGTTGACGTTGAGACTCAGTCTCAGATCAAAACGACCAGGACATCGACGTGATCATCTGTATCTGCCGCGGCAAAAATGAAAAGGACGTGATGAGGGCGATCAACGGCGGCGCCAGCAGCGTCCGCGAGCTCCAGCGCTGCGGCATCGGCGATCAGTGCGGCTCTTGCATCAACAGCCTGCGCGGAATGCTCGCGCAGTCCGCCGCGTCCGCGGCGCCGTCCCCCTGCCCGACGTGCTCGCAGCCGATGGTCCAGCCGGCCATGGCGATGGCGTAGTCCCACCAGCGCGCGTCGCGGTGATACGCTTCGCTTCATGAAGGGCGACGCAAAAATCATCGCGGTTCTCAATGACGTGCTCACGGCCGAGCTCACGGCCATCAACCAGTACTTCCTGCACGGCGAGATGTGCGAGAACTGGGGCTACGAGCGGCTCCATCACGTCATGCGCAAGCACTCGATCGGAGAGATGAAGCATGCCGAGGAAGTGATCGAGCGCGTGTTGTTCCTCGAAGGCATCCCCAACGTTCAGCGCCTCGGCAAGATCAACATCGGCGAGAACGTCCTCGAGATCCTCAAGTCCGATTACGCGCTCGAAGTCGAAGCGCTGCCGCGACTCAACGAAGGCATCGAGCTGTGCCGCGAGATCGGCGACAACAACACGCGCCACCTGCTCGAAGAGATCCTCGAGGACGAAGAGGAGCACGTCGACTGGATCGAAGCGCAGCTCACGCTCATCGAGCAGGTGGGCATCCAGAACTATCTCGCGCAGCAGATCAAAGAAGGCGACTAGTCACTTCTTACTCTCGACGATGTCCTTCTCGAGCGAGCCGATCGCCGCGAGGACTTCGCCTTTCTCTTTCTCCGGCACCTTGAACTTGTCGAGCGTCGCGATGAGATGGCGCACCGCGATGTCCCACTCGGCCTTCGTGATGCCCATGCCTTTGTGCGCGGTCTTCATGTCGCGTCCGATGTAGACGCACGGTCCGCCTGTCGCGGCGCAGAGCTGATCGACGACGAGCTGCCGGATCTTCTGCACCGAATCCTGACTGTGGCCGACGAAGAACTTGCCGAGCGCTTTGTCGGTCGCGAGCCGTCCGATGAAGTCGTCCGTGACCGCGGCGAGAGCGTCGTATCCGCCGAGGCGTTGGTAGAGCGACTTCTCCATGTGAGAGTCCGCTGCTGCGGAGAGCGTGAAGAGCAGAGCACACACCGCGATCGCGATGATTCGTTTCATTGAGGGCTTCCTCCTTCGTCCTCGATTACGAAGAGAAAGCCGCAGCGGATTGGTGGCTCAGCCGCCGATGACGACGTCGAGCTCGTCGACGATCTCGTTGATCGTGTGATAGCGCAGCACGTTCGGATCGCCGATCAGCACGTCGAGCGACGGCGTCTCGAATCCCGCCGCCGCGAGTTGCCGCACGATCGGAATCGCCTCGTCGCGCAACTCTTCCGGCGAGTACGGCAGCGGCTCCGGCTGCGAGTCTTCCGTGCGGTACTGGCTGCGCTCCATCGCCTTCGAGCGCGCGCGCAGCTTCGTCTGCAACGCGCGGATCGATGCGATCAACTCGCGCGGCAGCGCGGTCTGCGCGCGCAACGCAGCCGCGTCGTTCTGCAACAACGCGACTGCGACACACGCGGCGTCGGGTGCGCCCGCATCGTCGACGGCTTCGATCAGATCGTGCAGCGCGAACTCGATGTCGTTCACGCGCGCGGCGTTCACGCCATTCGTCCGCGCGTTCGCGACGGCGTTGGCGAGAACGTCCGCGCTGAGGCGGATCGGCGTGAGGGACGGATCTTCGTCGAGGGCGGTGCGGAGCTGAAACAGCGCCGCCTCCATCATCACGAGCTCGTTCATTTCTTGTTCAGCAGATTCGACAACCCGGAAACGAGATCCACCGGCAACGGGAAGACGATGGTCGTGTTCTTCTCGACGCCGATTTCGGTGAGCGTCTGCAGATAGCGCAGCTGCAGCGTCGTCGGCTCGGTCGCGAGCACGTGCGCCGCGTCGGCGAGACGTTGCGCCGCCGCGAACTCACCTTCCGCGTGAATGAGCTTCGCGCGCTTCTCGCGCTCGGCCTCGGCCTGCTTCGCCATCGCGCGCAACATCGACTCGGGCAGATCGACCTGCTTCACCGCGACGTCCACGACCTTCACACCCCACGGCTCGGTGTGTTTGTCGAGGATCGACTGAATCGCGAGATTGAGCTTGTCGCGATGTGCGAGGAGGTCGTCGAGCTCGACTTCGCCGAGGACGGAGCGGAGTGTGGTCTGTGCGAACTGCGACGTCTGATAGCGGTAGTCGAACACTTCGACGACCGCGCGGCGCGGCTCGATCACGCGCAGGAACACGACCGCGTTCACCTTCAGCGTGACGTTGTCGCGCGTGATGATGTCCTGCGCCGGAACCTCGAACGCTTCCTGCCGCAACGAGATGCGGACCATGCGATCGATCGGCGCGAAGACGAGGAAGAGTCCCGGTCCCTTCGCCTCGGGGAGCAGGCGGCCGAGGCGGAAAATCACGCCGCGCTCGTACTCGGGAAGGATCTTGATCGAGCTCAGCAGGTAGATGCCGAGAATGACTAAAACGATGAGGGGAATCGGAAACATGTACGACCTCCGGACCGGACCGATTGTACGCCTCGGTACAATCACCACATCGTGATCGCCCTCATCGTCCTCCTCGCCGCCACCGCCACTGCCCCGCCGAAGGTCGAAACGTTTCCGGCGCCGAAGGGACATCTGCCCACCGAGATCGCAAGACAAGGCGACACGATGACGTTCGTCTCGTGGACCAACTGGCCCGCGCTCGAGCCGCACATCGGCACCATCTCCTCGAAAGGCAAAACGCAAACGCAGGCGCTCGAGAAAGAGCACATGCCCGGCATGATCGCCACCGCGACGGACGGCACGCTGTGGCTTACAGACGCGCGTCAGGCCGTGTTGTGGCGCGTGCCCGTCGACGGCAAAGCGGAGCGCGTAGAGATCGATCGCCCGACGCTCGGCATCGCGATCGACGCGAACGGCGCGATGTGGTGCACGCATCCTGACGACACCGAGATCTCGCGCTACGCCGCGGATGGCTCGAAGACCGCGCTGCTCGACACGGGACGCGGACGCTTCAAGCTCGCGCCTGCAAAGCCGCAGAAAGCACCGGCGGGCATGGCGCCGACGTGGGCGAAGCAATCGCAGAAAGCCAATCGCCGCGACGTCACGCCGACGTGGATCGCGAGCGCGGACGGTTCATCGTTGTGGTTCTCCGATCCGACGATGCGCTCGATCGGCGTCGTCACTGCCGATGGTCATCAGCAGCGCTACAAACTTCCCGCCGATTGGGGGGCGCCGGGACCGCTCGTCGTTGCGAAGGATGGACTGACGTGGTTCGTCGTCGCGGGCAAGCCGCTCATCGGACAGGTGTCGCCCGAGGGCTTGTTCAGCAGCGTCGATTTGTACGCGCCCGCGGAGGCGATCACTGCCGACGCGAAAGGTCGCGTGTGGTTCAGCACGGCGACGGATCTTGGCTACGTCGAAGGCGACGGCACCGTGCATCGCGTCGCTTTGCCGAAAGCCGATCGCCTGATTCGCTCGATGGCACTTGGTCCGGATGGCTCGATGTGGTTCGTCGATCAGAAGACGAAGACGTTCGGGCGCGTCGCGGTTCCGTGACGCGCTAGCGCTTCTTCTTCTTTTCTTCTTGCACTGCACCGAGCGCTTCGGCGATGCCGGAGGGCACGTTGTGGCGCAGCGTGTCGACGGACTTGAACGTCACGTTGCCGTCGAACTTCCACTCGTGCTTCGGGCGATACACGCCGGTGTCGTGCACACGCGAGCCGACGATCAAACGAATCGCGTTGCGGCGATAGTCGAACGCGCGGCCGTTGTGCGTGTGCACGGCGGCGTCGATGCGATACGTGCCGGCGACGAGATCGAGCGACGGGATCACGAAGCGCACGCGCACTTTCCCTTCGATGAGCTCGGGCGCGTAGCCCTCGATGTCGGTGTTCGTGCCGTACACGCACATGCCGTCGGCGTGATAGATGCCGATGCCGAACACGAAGTCTTCCTGCGGCGCGAGCACCTCGACGTCCATGTCGAACGTGACGCCCGTGCCCGGGCCGATCGCGACGAGCTCGCGGCCTTTCTCGTCCGTCATCCAGATGCGCTTGATGACGATCTCGCCGCTGCCCCAGCGTTCTTCTTCGTCGCGCGGTTTCGCGGGCTCGTCGACTTTCACTTCCTCGACGACTTCCGGTGCCGGCGTCGCGGCGAACTGCGTCGAGCCGCTGCCGCCCGCGACCTCCTGCAAGTACGCATCGACGACGCGCATCGGATCGCCGATCGCTTCGAGCTGGCCGTGATCGATCCACATCGCGCGATCGCAGAGCGTGCGCACCTGGTCGAGCTGGTGCGTGACGAAGACGAGCGTCACGCCGCGATACTTCATCTCCTGGATCTTCGCGATGCAGCGCGCGCTGAACTCTTCGTCGCCGACCGCGAGCACTTCGTCGATGAGCAGCACGTCGGGATCGACATGTACGGCCACGGCGAATCCGAGTCGCACGTACATGCCGGACGAATACGTTTTTACAGGCTGATCGAGAAACTCTTCGATGCCGGAGAACTCGACGATCTTGTCGAAGCGCTGTTCGATGTCGCGGCGCGTGAGGCCGAGCATGATGCCGTTGATGTAGATGTTCTCGCGGCCGGTGATCTCCGGATGAAAGCCGGCGCCGAGCTCGATCAGCGCGGCGATGCGACCGTTCACGTTCACCGTGCCCGTCGTGGGTTTGAGGATTCCGGAGATGAGCTTCAGCAGCGTCGACTTGCCGGAGCCGTTGCGCCCGATGATGCCGAACGCCTCGCCGCGATGAATGGAGAACGAGAGATCGCGCAGCGCGGTGACGGATGCTTCCGGCGCGAGCTTGACGTCGCGGCGCAGGAGCGCGCTCTTGAGCGTGGCGAACTGCGAGCCGCGCCCCCACAGGCGATAGCTCTTCGTGACGTTTTCGACGGCGATGGAAAACTCGGACACTGCGCGCGATTGTAGTGGAGGCGCGTTGGTCCTTCAGATCAAACCCAACTCCGCCGCGCGCAGGAAGAGATCGCGATCGCCGCGCAGCGCGAGTTTGTGGAACGCGCGACTGCGATGCGTGCAGATCGTTTTCTCCGACACGTCGAGCTCCGTCGCGATCTCCTTTGAACGTTTGCCGGTGAGAATCATCCGGATGACTTCGAGCTCGCGCGCGGAGAGTTGTTGCGTGCCGGGCAGCGTGAGGTCGGTTGCGGTCGCGATCTCCGTCGCGATCTCGCGCACGATGGTGGTGATGAAGATCAAACCGTCGATGCGACTCTGCGAGATCGACGCGTCGAAGCTTTTCACGTCGCCGTCGCGTGCGATCGCGCGGAACGTGTAACGCGTCGGCGCGGGCTTGCCTTGCGTGCGACAAGCGCCGTACCACGAGAGTTGCTCGTAATCGTCGGGATGCGCGATGTCGCGGATGGTCACGCCGTACAGCTCGGTGGTGCTGGGATAGCCGAGGAGACGGGCGTAGGCGAGATTGAGATAGGCGATGCGATCGCCCTGCGTTTCGACGAGCACTCCGTCGGGAGCATCGTCCAGTGCAGCACGAAAGTGGCGATCGAGCATGCGCTGCACAGAGCAAGTCGCGCCCCACAACTCGTGCTTCGCTGATCAGACGATGCTGATGCTCAAGGTTTTCTGACAGCGTTCCGGCATGGAAGGGATTCCGGAGTGCAGTGATGCGCCTCCGCTCACACAGGAGGAATGCATGTTTCACCGAAAAATCTCTGTACTGTTGTTCGCTCTCGCCATGACCACCGCAGCGTTCGCCTCATCGCATCGCGAGGCACCGCTCATCACGGAAGACCCGACGATGGACAACACCGATGTCTACGTCTTCCGCAGCCCTGACGCGCCAAACACCATCACCATCATCGCCAACTACATTCCGCTCGAAGAGCCCGGCAACGGTCCGAACTTCTACAACTTCTCGACCGCAGGCATTTACGAGATTCACATCGACAACAACGGCGATGCGAAAGAGGACATCACGTATCAGTTCCAGTTCCGCAATGAACTGCGCAACGCGAACACGTTCCTCTACAACACCGGTCCGGTGCTGACGCTCGACTCTGCGAACCTCAACATGCGTCAGTTCTACACCGTGACGCGCATCGCCGGCGCACGCCGCACCGGCGCGCAGACGAGCCTCGGGAACACGTTCCAGGTCGCGCCCGCGAACATCGGACCGAAGTCGACGCCCGACTACGCCGCGCTCGCAAGCGCCGCGATCTTCGACCTCGGCAACAACGCCGGCAAGGTCTTCGCCGGTCCGCGCGACGATCCGTTCTTCGTCGACATCGCCGCGATCGTCGACTTGCTGACGCTGCGTCCCGTACAGCAGTTGCACAAAGTCCCGCCGGTCGCGCAGTCGGCTGACGGCGTCGATGGACTCAAGGGCTACAACGTCCACAGCATAGCGATTCAGATTCCGATCTCGTCGCTCGTCGCGGGTGGCAATGTTCCCGCGAATGCGAATGCCGCGAACGCCGTGATCGGCGTGTGGGCGTCGTCGAGCCGCTCGCGCGTCACGGTGCTCAACACCGGCGCGACGGGCCGCCAGTCGCTCGGCGGACTCTCGCAGGTCTCGCGACTCGGCATGCCGCTCGTGAATGAAGTCGTGCTGTCGCGTGCATTCAAGGACATCTTCAACGGCTCCGAGCCTTCCGGCGACGCGCCCCTGTTCACGTCGAACGAGACGTTCCGCAACCGCGTTCTCAATCCCGAAACCGCGACGCTCATGAACGCGCTGTACGGCATCGACGTGCCGCCTGCGCCGCGCAACGATCTCGTGCAGGTTTTCCTCACCGGACTGCCCGGCGCGAATCAGCCGCCGAACGTGACGCCCGCGGAGATGATCCGCCTCAACGTCGCGGTGCCTGTGACCGCGAGTCCGAATCGACTCGGCGCGATCGCCAGCGATCTCGGTGGATTCCCGAACGGCCGCCGTCTCGCCGATGACGTCGTCGACATCTCGCTGCGCGTCGTCGCGGGCGTGCTCGTCACCGGCTACAACAAGTCGCCCAACAACGCGCTGACCGACGGCGTGGACGCGAACGAGAAGGCGTTCCTCTCGACCTTCCCGTACGTCGCGCTGCCGAATCAGGGCTTCGAGAGCCGTCCGCACAACAACTGAGCGAACGCGCCATGCGAAAAACTACAGCCCTGCTCTTTCTCTGTCTCGTGTTCGCGGCCGGTGCGGCGCACGCGAATCACTACGCGGACACCTACGTCATCCCGATCGTCGGACACACCGTCGGTGCGAACGGCACAACGTGGATGAGTGACGTCGCGATTCGCAACTTCCGCACGACGCCGCTCGACGTGCAGCTCATCGTCATCGAGTCCGGCTTCAACACATCGGACAACGTCTATCCGCTCACGACCGGCACGAACGCCGGCGTGATCACGATCGGCGCGAACAGCACCGTGATGCTCAAAGACGTCCTCGCCGGCCATCGCGGTCTGCAGAACGTCACCGGCGCGTTGATCCTCGGCGCATCCGCGCCGTTCGCGGTCACGAGCCGCACCTACAGCAACAACATGGCTGTCGGCCAGACGGTGAATCCCGAGCGCGACTTCCTCGACAACTCGCTCGAGAACGCCGACAACACGTCGACGGCGTACGTCCCGGGAATCATCAGCAACACCGCGGCACGCACGAACGTCGGCTTCACGGCAGGCGCTGGTCCGGGCGCTCCGATGACCGTCGAAGTCACGATTCGCAATGCCAGCGGCGGTTCGCTCGGCATTCGCAGCATCACCGTGCCGGCGGGCAATTTCATGCAGATTCAGTTTCCGGTCGGCTCGCTGACCAACACGACGTTCGACAACGGCAGTGCGGACTTCCGCATCGTGTCGGGTGAAGGCGTCGTCGTGCCGTACGCGTCGATCGTCGACAACGCGAGCGGCAACGCCGCGTACGTCACCGGCGTGTTCCCGGAGACGACGTCCGCCGCGGCGGCGTCACTTTTCAATCGCTCATACATCTTCCGCAACCTGTTCGACCGTACATATCGCTGATGAAACGACTCCTGCTCATTGCCCTGCTCGCAGTGTCCGCACGCGCGCACGACTTCTGGATCGAGCCGGCGACCTTTCGCCCGTCCGGCGGCGAGACGCTGTACCTCTCGCTGCGCGTCGGTGAGAACTTCGCGGGCGATGCTGTCCCGCGCAGCGCGAGTCGCATCCAGTCGTTCGTCGTGCGCGACGCGAACGGCGAGCGGGCGGTGGGCGGAGTCGAGAACGTCGATCCCGCGGGCATGATCACGGCCGGGAAACTCCCGGCCGTGGTCGGCTATCACTCCAACTTCGCGGACGTCGAATTGCCGCGCACGAAGTTCGAGTCGTATCTGCGCGACGAAGGTCTCGACAATCGCATCAAAGTGCGCACCGACGGCATGCAGCGCGAACGATACGCGCGGTTTGCGAAAACGATTCTGGGGACGGCGTTGGACACGAAGCCATTCGGGTGGCGATTCGAGCTCGTGCCCGTCGGTGCGGCGAGTTTCCGCGCGCTGTACGAAAAGAAACCGCTCGCCGGAACGCTCGTCTTCGCGTTGTCGCGCGATGGGAAGAAGCTGAGCGCACGCACGGACAAAGACGGCCTCGTGAAGTTCGATCTCACGAAAGGCGAGTGGCTCGTGAAGACCGTGCACATGACGCCCGCACCCGCGACGTCGGGCTATCAGTGGGAGAGTTTGTGGGCGTCGATTACGTTCGCTAAATAGCTTCCGCGAGCGTGTCGCGCAAACGATC
>DASVNL010000542.1:0-4434 GCA_036383875.1 Thermoanaerobaculia bacterium | reverse complement strand
CTGTCCGAGCGTCGGTGCTCCGTCGAACTCCGGCACCTTTGCGATCGTGATCGCCGTCGGCGTGATCGCGACCTGATCGGCGGTGAGCGTCGTGCGTCCGAACGAGACCTGCACAGCGCCGGTGAAGTTCGTGCCGTTGAGCACGAGCTTGCGGCCGACCATCGCGGCGTCGCCGTCGAACGTCACGCCGGTGATGTCGGGCTCAGTCTGTTTCTTGTCGCGAATGCCGGTGACGAGCAGCGAGACGCGCTGGCCCGCGCGCGCGAAGTCGCCGGGTGACGGCATCTGCGTGATGACGATGCGTCCGATCGACGCTTTGTCGTCGGGGTTGAGCGCGGTGCCGTCGGTGTCGATGACGGTGGCGAGCGAGAGGCGCGCGGATTCGAGCTCCTGCTTCGCGCCGCTGAGTGAATCGCCGACGACGTCGGGGACCGGCCGCGCATCGAGCGCGTCGAGTCGCGCCTCGACCGCGTCGATCATGTTCAGCATCTTGTTCCAGAGGTCGGCGGTGATGAGATCGCCCGGTTGTACGTTGAGGTCAGCCATCGATGTCTCCTTAAACGAAGTTGCTGAAACTGAAGTGCGAACGGTTGAAGCGCGCGTTCGCGTGGTACGGAAGGTTGGCGTTGGCGAAGAGAACGTAGTGCGTGGAGCGCGGCGCGACGCGGTTCTCGTGCACGAGGTAGAGGCGCACCATCTCGTCGTCTTCGAGATCGACGGGCGGGTAGTGCACGGACTCGCGCAGGATCGCCTCGACGTCCGCGGCTTCGATGTACAGCGGCTTGTTGTGCGCCTTGCCGCTGAAGAACGTCTCCGCTTCGAAGCGGATCGTGCCGCCGTTCGACACGGGCAGAAATCCGGCCGGCGGGAGAAAGCGAAAGACGTTGCGCGCCTGCGTCAGCGATGCGTCGTTGCGCAGTCGTAACTCATCGAGTTGTTCCGCGAACTGCTTCTGCATCGCCTCGGCGAGCGACGTCGCGCGATCCGAATACGCGAGGCTCGCCGCGTCGCTCGCGCCGAACGCGACACTGCGGCGCACGCTCCAGAGGTCGATGAACGTGATGCCAGTGGTCTTCCACTGCAGGATGGCGAGCGGCACGTCGCAGTCGGTGATCTGTTCGCGACGCAGTGCGTCGAGCAGCGTCGCGCGAAGATGCGCGGATCCGAAGGGATCGTCGCCGTACTGAAAGCGCGCGGCCGTACCGAAGCACGCGTACGCGATGCGATTGCGCAGACGGTTCGTGTCGTTGCGCAGGTCGTTCGCGAGGTTCACCTGCACGAGGCGGAACTCGACGGAGTCGACGACCCAGCGCATGTTGCAGCGCGACTGCACGCCGGAGAGTCCGCCGAACGGCGTCGTGCCTTCGCCGCTGCGACTCGAGCAGATCGTGAGCAGATACACCGCGGCGTCGACGAGTGGCGGCGTTTCCTGCGGCGGCGTGCAGGTGTGAAACACGACGTTCGGCGCAGCCGACGACGTCGCGACTTTCGGACGCACGAGCCGCACTTCGGTGTCGGCGGGAAGCACGAGCACTTCGCCGCGGCGATTCACCGCGACGCCTTGTTTCACGGTGAGCATCGGTGCGTTCGCCGTGCTGCCGAAATCGGACTGCGCGACTTCGAGTCCGCTGGCGACGCCGTCGCCGGTGATGCGGCCGAGGAGCTGGTGGGAGGCGCGATGCGCGGTCTGCTCGTCCGTCATGTCGTTGGCGGACACGAGCCGGCCGTTGAAGAAGTTGACGGTGCGCTGCCCCGAGTTGAGGATCGGCGTGCTGAGATCGATCGCTGGCATCGCGTCCTCCGTTACTTCGTGGCCATCGCAAGGGCCATCGCCGAGAGCTCCTGCACCATCCGCGTGTGCAGCAGCAGCGGGCGATTCGACTCGTCGAGCTTCAGCGTCGCGAGCTGATCGCGATCGATGACCCAGTCGCCGTTGTCCGCGGCCTTCACCGGCATCGTGACTTTCGCGAGCAGCAGCAAGTCGTCGGGCTCGACGAAGTCGTGGTGCTTCGGACCGCAACAGCCGCAGCCGCCGGTGCAGAGCGGATGGACGAGCGTGCGGATGTGCGTCGTCCAGACGCGCATCACGATGCCGAACATTTCGCGCGCCGTCGCGGCGTCGAGTCGCGCGTCGGCGGGCGGATCGGTGAACGTGATCGGGATCCAGCCGGTGTTGCGCGGTTCGCTGTCATCCTCGGCTTCCGGCTCTTTCACCGAATCGCGAATGAGCTTCTCGAATGCCGTGGCATCGAGGAACGGTCCGACGCCGCCGAACGGAATCTTCTGCAGCCACGCGATGAACGCGCGCACGGCGTTCTCTTCGTTCTGCACCGGTGCTTCGCGTCGCAGCTCGAGCGTGAAGGAGTCGCTGATGCGCGAGTCGACGCTGAGCTCTTTGTCGTCGCGGCACGCTTCGCCCGGCAGCAGCACGGGATCGGACGGGCAGTCGCGATACGCGAGCACGACGTTCGCGTCGATGTTCGACGGGATGGTCACGCCTTCTTTCTCGAGCTCTTTACGTTTCGCGGCGAGCCACTCGTCGAGGTACGCGCATTGCGACGGGCGCACGCAAACGAGCTGGCCTTTCGGCGTGATCGCCGCGCCCGACTCGACGACGATGCGCGGACCTTTGGCGTCGTCTTTCGTGTCGATCGAAACGGCGAGGCCGAAGACGGTGCCGTAGCCGGAGGCATCGCGCGCGAGTCGCCGGGTGCGGCCGGCGAGGTACGCGAACTCCTGATGAAAGTCGTCGACGCCGAGAAGCATCCCGAGCGTGTAGTTCACGTGCTTCGACTCGTCGAAGGCGCGCGACTCGATGACTGGTGCGAAGGCGGTAACTGTCATCGCGTTTCTCCTGCAGCAATGCGTGTGTGTACCGGGCGTCGCGCACAGCCGCGGCCGAGGATCGTGCGGCCTGGACCGATGCGCGTGGTGTCGGGAGAGAGGTAGCCGTTGCCGATGCGCGTGCGATTGACGGCATACGGCGCGATGAGGAACGGCGAGCGGCTGCCGCGGTCGACGACGGTGTCGGCGCCGAGCCTTGCTTCGCCGAGGCGGAACCAGGTCCAGTAAAAGTCGACGTTGAACGTCGTGTGTGCGGGCTTCTCGAGTTGCACGACGCGGCGTGCGAGGTCGAGCTTCGCTGAACCGTCCGTGCCTGGAGGCAGCGGGATGAAGACGGTGAAGTGATGTGCGCGTTCGTGCACAGGCATCACGTACGTTTTGAACGCATCCCACTCGCTCTTCACGCGGCCGACTTCGATTTCATCGAGAGACGTGAAGGTCGTGCCGTTGCTCGCGTTGAGTGCGGCGACGCTGCCATGCGTGCGTTGCAGATGGCGCGTCCAGAGTTGTTTCACGTTCGCGCTGCGCTGCGCGTTCGCGGGACGTTCGACGATGCGCACGCCGCTGCGCGGAGATTTCGCTTCGAAGTCGAAGAGCGACTCGCGCGGGCAGTCTTCGAGTGCGAGTCGCAGCGCCGCGAGGATCGCGGGACGCGTGCCGCGCCACGCGAAAAAGTCGACGGCGTGTTTGAGGAAGAGGCGCCGCTTCTTGTCCGGCCACGACGGGTCGTATGCCACGGAGAGCCACGACGCGAGCCATTCGAGCGCGTCGGGCGGCGCGCTGCGCACATCGAAGAGCGTCTGCACCGCGGCGATGCGATCTTCGATGTTCGTGTAGAAGCCTTCGAAGAGCGCGAGGAAGCGATCGAGGAACGACGCGGACGCGGCGTTCTCGCGATAGACCGCAGGCAAGTATTTTTCGAGATACGAGAAGCGCGGGTAATACGCGCGCATCGCGCGGATGCGCGGCGTCGTGCGTCCGGTGCCAAGCAATGTGAGCTCGAGCTGGAGGTAGCGGCCTTTCGAGGATTGAAAGAGGAGTTCCCAGGTGGCGGTTGGCGGTTGGCGGTTAGCGGTTGGCGGGAGGCCGCCGCCCGATCCCGAAGCGCTCGACTCGGCGGAGCTACCGACAACCGACAACTGACAACCGGCAACCCATGGCAGTTCCGATCCCGTCGACCTCCGAATCAACCTCGGCTCATCGACCAATGGCGCAAACGCCAGCTCCTTCTCGTCGTTCGCGCAGCGTGTGCGCACGACCACGTCGCAATCCGGAGGGATGCAGGCGTCGAGGAAGAGGCGGTGCCAGACGCAGTCGGGGAGTTTGCCGTCGAGTTTGACGACGCGGATCGTGGCGCTGCGTTCGTAGCGGCCGCGGTCTTGCGTGACGAGTGGGAGCCAGCGCGGGCCGAAGTCGTAGAACACTTGGTCGCCGCTCGACGCGAGGCCTTTGCCGCCGAAGAGGCGCATCGCGACGAACTCGGCGAGCGGTTCGATGCGGATGCCGTCGTTCTTCGCGCGGATGCGCGGCGTCGTGCGTCCGGTGCCAAGCAATGTGAGCTCGAGCTGGAGGTAGCGGCCTTTCGAGGAT
>DASVNL010000541.1:0-2345 GCA_036383875.1 Thermoanaerobaculia bacterium | reverse complement strand
CACGGGCTTCGACGAAGCGATCGGCTACATCGGCGAGGACACGGCATTGCTCGCGCAACTGATGCAGCGCGGACGGGTCGCCTACAACGAGAACGTGCGTGTGTTTCATCGGCGTCGCGCGTTTCCGCAGGCGTACTTGCAACAGCGCTGGCGCTATCGCGTGAAAACGGGCCAGTTGCAGCGCACGCGTCGCGATCCGCGCGTGACGGCGTTCGTCGTCGCAGGTGCGATCGGTCTGGTCCTCGCGCCGGTCTTCGCGATTCCGTACGCCCTCGTGACGTTCATCCTCGGCGTGCGCGCGACGCGATTGCCAGTGCAGTGGTGGCCCGTGATTCCGTTCGCGTTCGCGATGCATCACCTCACGTACTGGCTGGGGATTGTGACCGGGATCACATCGAGCCGGAAGTAAGGCACGTGCGATGCAGTGCAGCGGCGCATGACCGCCGACGCACTCGACTTCGACTCCACGCTCATCCGCCGCGGTTTCAACGCGGCGACCTACACCGACATGGCCGAGTTCGTCGAGACGATCGAGAATCGCTCGCTCGACAAGCTGCTCTCGGAACTGCCGGGACTGGCCAGCCTCTCGGAGATGAAGTTCACGCTCGCGCGACAGGTGATCCGCCGCCGCGCCCGCACGCTGACGCGCGTCGATCGCGAGCAGTTGCGAGTGCTCGCATACGAGGTCGCGGACACGGCTCGCGGCGAAGTCGGAGAGCGCATCCGGGCGATGTTTACGCTCGCCTGACGAAATACCCTAAACTCCCGCCGCGGTTGACGTGATCGCGGCACAATGAAATTCACCGACAAAATTCAGTATCTGAAGTACCTGGTCGACAAGCGCGGCATGCGCCCGGTCTATCTCATCCTCGGCCTGACGTACGACTGCAACTCCTTCTGCCGCACCTGCTTCAACTGGGAGCAGCTCCGCAAAAACAAAGAGCACGAGCTGTCGCTGGACGAGATCAAGAAGACGCTCTCATCGATGGGCGACCTGCTGTTCATCGTGATGAGCGGCGGTGAGCCGTTCCTGCGCCGCGATCTCCCGGAGCTCTGCGAGTTCCTTTCGACGAACAACAACGTCAAGCAGATCACCATCCCGACCGGCGCGATCACGAGCGATCTCATCGCGCGGCAGGTCGAGTCGACGCTGCAGCGCTGCCCGAACACGCAGATCGTCGTCAATCTCTCGATCGATCACATCGGCGAGAAGCACGACTGGATCCGCGGTGTACCGAACAACTACGAGAAGGCGAAGAAGACCTACGGGCTGCTGATGCCGCTCAAGGAGCGCTACGCGAATCTCACGGTGAACGTGCACACGTGCTTGTGCACGTACAACGCGGACGATCTCGACGTGATGTTCGAAGGCGTGCAGCGCGATTTCCCGAAGATCTCGTTCCACTCGTTCGAGATGCTGCGCGGCGATCAGCCGGACAAGAACATCCAGCCGATCACGACGGAGAAGTACCGCGCGCTGCTGCCGAAGCTCGAGCAGTACTGGAACTCGTACCGCAACTACGACGGCTTCCTGAAGTTCGTGAAGGTCTATTCGCGACAGATGGAGCTGGCCGTGCTCGAACAGGAAACGCAGGTCCGCCCCTGTCACGCAGGCCGCGTCTCCGGCGTGCTCGACGCGCGCGGCGAAGTGCGCATGTGCGAGCTCCGCGACCCCGTCGGCAACGTCCGCGACACGAATTACAACTGGGACGAGCTCTGGTTCTCCGAAGCCGCCGATGAACAACGCCGCTCGATCCGCGCGAAGGAGTGCCACTGCACGCACTCGTGCTTCATGTCGAGTTCGCTCGTATTTGATTGGCGGACGTGGGGAGCGTATTTGCAGAGCACTGTCGTGAACTTTCTCTCGGCTGCGTGATGAGTTGGCGGTTGGCGGGTGGCGGTTGGCGGGAGAGGCCGTCAGGCAAGTCACACGACCCTCGCGACGACCATAACCGCCAACCGATCACGATCATCGGCCCCGTTCCCCCATATCGCGCCGGCATCGCCTACTGCACGAAAAAACTCGCTGAAGAACTGAACGCGGACGTCATCTCGTTCAAGCGGCAGTTCCCGCGATCGCTCTATCCCGGCTCGAGCGACATCGACGAGACGTTGCCGCGATTCGATGCGCGGTTTCTGCTCGACATCGTCAATCCGGTCACGTGGGTGCGCACCGCGATGCTGTTGCGTCGCGAGAGGCCGGATGCGTTGATTCTCGTGTGGTGGGTGTGGGTTTGGGCGCTGCCGTATCTCACGCTGCTCGCGTTCTTGCCGAAGTCGACGCGCGTGATCCTGCAGTGTCACAACATCGGCGACAAGGAACCGGCGGCGTGGAAACGCTGGCT
>DASVNL010000540.1:0-15426 GCA_036383875.1 Thermoanaerobaculia bacterium | reverse complement strand
CGGTCGAAGACGGAGTGGGTGCGGATCTCTTCCTCCAGTCGTGCAACCTGACGGCGGAGCCAGTCGGTGGTGCTCATAGCGATGTGCATCTTCGGTTCGCGGGACACCGGACGGCGTGAGCGCGCTCACGCGGTAACGGATTGTTCACGCGCCGTATGCGGGATCGCCTTTGAGCTGCACGCGGTCGAGCGCGGTCTGGTAGTTCATGCGCGGGTCCATCACGAAATAGAACACGTTGAAGACCCAGAGGAACCACAGACAGAAGAATCCGATCACCAGCGACACCCAGAAAAACGTGTTCGGGCGAATCGTGATCGTCCCCTGCACGTCGACGATGTCGGGCGCCGGCTGCGTGAGCGAGATCTCCGCCGTGAACTCCGCGACGAATGCGAAGTTCACGTTCTTCGTGCCGTTCGTGATGAAGAACGTGTTCCCGCGACGCTCGATCGCGCCGCCCACCGTGAGGCGCAACGACTCCTCTATCGCGTCGTAGACGACGTTCGGAGGCTCGGTCGTGTGCAGCCGGCGATAGACGGTGAACTGGCGGTTCATGAGCGCAGGCTACCAAATGTCAGCGCGGACGTGAGCACCTCGCCGCACTTCGCCTCGATCTTCAACGTCGCCAGCTCGTCGCCGCGCGTCGGACCGATGTTCACGATCGCGATCGGCAGGCCGAGCTCCGACGCGCGCTTCACGAACCGGAACCCCGACCACACCGTGAGCGACGATCCGACGACCAGCAGCGCGTCCGCTTCGTCGACGCGGCGCATCGAGTACGTCACCTTCTCCGGCGGCACGGACTCTCCGAAAAACACGACCGCCGGTTTCAGGACGCCGCCGCAACGCACGCACTCCGGAACGCGAAACCCGCCGACGACGTCCGTCGCGACTTCCGCATCGCCGTCCGGTGCGAAGTCCGCCTCGTCGGCTTGCAGGCGATCCCACTTCGCGGCGGCGAGCCAGTCTGCGTTCAGTTCTCCGAGGCGGTCTTGCATGTCGGAGCGGGGAAACTCGCCGCGGCAATCGAGACAGACCACGATGCGATTGCGGCCGTGAAGCTGCACGACCGCGCGACTCCCCGCCTCCTGATGCAGATCGTCGACGTTCTGCGTGATGAGCTGATGCACGCGCCCGTGCGACTCGAGCTGCGCGAGGGCTCGATGCGCGTCATTCGGACGCGCCTGTTCGAAACGCGGCCACCCGCGATAACTGCGCGCCCAGTAGAAACGCCGCACCTCCGCGCTGCGCACGAACGACGAGAAGTAGATCGGCTTGTGCTTCGTCCACGCGCCGCCCGGACTGCGATAGTCCGGGATGCCCGACTCCGTGCTGCAGCCCGCGCCGGTCAGCACGACCAGCCGTTTCGACGCCGCCAGAAAGTCAACTAGCTTACTTTCCAAACGCTCCTTCGATTTTCGGCTGCGTCGCGATGTCGACGAGCGCGTGAATGAGCACGCGCGCCCCGCGATGCAGATCCGAGATCAGGATCTTCTCATCGACGTCGTGACCCGGATACGGCTTGCCCGGAAACCACATGCCGAAGGCGATCGCATTCGGGATCCGCTTCGCATACGTGCCGCCGCCGGAGATGGCCGGCTTCACTTTCTCGCCCGTCGCGCGCTCGTAGACGCTCATCAGACGCTTCACGATCTTCGCGTTCGGATCGAAGACCAGCGGCTCGTCGCCGAAGTACGACTTCGTCGTGTCGATCGTGAACTGCGAGCCGGTCTTCTCGTTGAAGTTCGCCACGAAGCTCTCGAGATGCGCCTTCGCCTCCGCGGCGTTGCGCGGCGGCGTGCGCCGCAGGTTGATGTAGAGCATGAACGACTGGGGATCGTTCTCGACCATCTTCACCGTCGCGATGTTGACGGCGTAGTGCCCCCAGATCGGATCGTTCGACGTGATGCCGAGTCCCGTTCCGTAGTTGTCCTGACCGGCCTGACGCACGAACGCCAGGATGTCGTTCGCACCGCCCTGCGGCAGGATGCCGTCGAGCGCACGCGCGAGTCCGACGAGCGCGTTGCGTCCGCCCGCGAGGTTCACGCCGGCGTGCGCGGACTTGCCGTACGCCACGATGCGCAACGTCGCCCCCGCAGCGTCGAACGCCAGCCGCGTCCCTTCGGGCATCTTCGTCTTCGCCTTCTCCAACGCGTCGAGGATCGGCTGCCAGCGCGCGGGCGCGTCGACCCACTCGATGCGCGCCTCTGCGCGATCCGGGACGATGCTCGGCGTGAGTCCCGCGTCGATCGACACGACGCGATACGGCTTGGGCTCGCCGCGCTCGGCGAGCGTGGTCACGAGCCCGAGGCCGTCCCAGGCTTTCTCGCCGACGACGACGGGAAACTCCGAGTCGAGGACGAGTGAGTAATCCGGCGCGGCGTGATCCTTCAGGTACTCCGGCATCTCCGTCGCCGCCGATTCTTCTTCGCTGCCGACGAGCAATCGGATCGTGTGCGTGAGCGGCGCGCCGGTTTCCTTCAGCGCCTTCATCGCGAGCAGCGCCTGAATCAGCGGACCTTTGTCATCTGCCGCGCCCCGACCCTGCACGTAGCCATCGGCGACGTTGCCGCCGAACGCATCGAACGACCACGCGTCGACATCGGCAGGTTGCACGTCGCCGTGAATGACGAGGCCGAGAACGGGCGCGCCTTCGGGCCCGGGCAGTTCGATCTCCGTGATCTTGCCGGCGTCACGTGCGACGAAGCCGAGGTCTTTGGCGGTTTTCATGAGCCACGCTTTTTGCGCGACGTGTGCGTCGGGATTGCTCGCGTCGGTGGGAAACGCGATGACTTCGCTGAGCATCGGGACGAGGTGCGGTGCTTCGTGCTTTTCGTAGTGCGCGAGCGCGGCGTCGGGCTTCGTGAGCGCCGCGGCCAGCAGCAGAGATCCGAGAATCATGTCTAGAACAACCTCCGTCCTTCGAGTGCGAGCAACCACTGCTTCCGTTCGATACCGCCACCGTATCCCGTGAGCGATCCGTTCGCGCCGATCACACGATGACACGGCACGATCACCGGAATCGGATTCGCGCCATTCGCCGCACCGACCGCGCGAATCGCCGCCGGCCTTCCGATGCGACGCGCAAGATCCGAGTACGAGATCGTGTCGCCGTACGGAATCCGCGTGAGCTCGTTCCAGACATCGAGTTGAAACTCGGTCCCGCGCATGGCCAGCTCGATGTCGAAGTTCTTGCGCTTGCCAGCGAAGTATTCGGTGAGTTGGTCGATGACCGGTTGGCAGTTGGCGGTTGGCGGTTGGCGGTTTTCTTCGCCGCGATGGAAGCGCAATTCGGCGAGACGTCCCGCCTCATCGAGAACGATCGTCAGTGGGCCAACCGGAGAATCAATCGTCATGATCTCTTGAACACGTCAGCAAGGCATTTCGTTCGGGCAAAACCGCCAACTGCCAACCGCCAACCGCCAACCAGCCCGTACAATACCCGCACTTCCCATCAGTAAAGGAACACCAATGAAAACCTTCTTCAAGGTCGTGGGCATCATCGTGCTTGTGGTCGTTGCGCTGGCGGCGATCGGGGTGGGGTATCTCTCGTTCAAGAAGCCGGCGCAGCGGCCGGCATCGACGGAGAAGATCGACGTGACTCCGGAACGTCTGGCTCGTGGCAAGTACCTCGTGCATCACGTCTCTCTTTGTCTCGACTGCCACTCGGAGCGCACCAGCGCGTACGCACTTCCGATGAAGCCCGGCGGCGAGGGCGTGCGTGGTTTCGTGTGGGACAAGAGCGCCCACTTCCCGGGCGTCGTCGCGGCCTCGAATCTCACTCCCGACAAAGAGACGGGCCTCGGGCAGTGGACCGATGGCGAGATCGTGCGCGCCATGCGCGAAGGCGTCGATCGCAACGGCGCCCCACTCTTCCCGATCATGCCGTACACGCACTTCCGTCACATGAGCGACGAGGATGCGCAGTCGATCGTGGCGTACTTGCGCACGGTCAAGGCGCAGCGCTACGTGAAGCCGGCAAAGAGTCTCGACGTCCCGCTCAACTTCGTCGAGAAATTCGTCCCGCAGCCGCTGACCGCCGCCGTTCCGGCTCCGAATCCGAACGACCACATCGCCTACGGCAAGTACCTCACGACCATCGCCGTGTGCGGCGAGTGCCACACGCCGAAGGACGACAAAGGCAAGCCGATCGCCGGGATGGAGTTCGCCGGCGGATACGAGATGACGAGCCCCTTCTTCCACGTGCGCACCGCGAACATCACGCCGCATCCGTCGACGTACATCGGCCGCTCCACCCGTGAGGAGTTCGTCGCACGCTTCAAGGCCTTCGCCACCATGAACGCGTCCAACGCGCCGAATGCGGAGCCGGGCAAAAACACGGTGATGCCCTGGCTCTCGTACGCCGGCATGTCCGACGCCGACCTCGGCGCCATCTACGACTATCTGAAGACGCTGCCCGCGGTGGAGAATCAGGTCGATACCTTCCCCGACGCGAAGTGATTTTCGGTTGGCGGTTGGCGGGAGGCCCCCAGCCTCCCACCGTTCTCCCGCCAACCGCCAACCGCCAACCGATCCAACAAAACCTTCCCCCGCCCCGCCTCGTACAAGGCCACATGTCACTCACACTGCGCATCGAGGGTCTGTCCAAAACCTACTCCAACGGCGTCAAGGCACTCCAGAACGTCAATCTCACGATTCCGACCGGCATGTTCGGTCTGCTCGGGCCGAATGGCGCGGGCAAATCCACATTGATGAGGACCATCGCCACGTTGCAGGAGGCGGACAGCGGCTCGATCCGGCTGGGCGACCTCGATGTCCTCAAGCAGAAAGAAGCCGTGCGGCGCACGCTCGGCTATCTGCCGCAGGAGTTCGGCGTGTATCCGCGCATCTCCGCGGAGGCTCTGCTCGATCACTTCGCGATCCTGAAGGGCATTCACCATCGCGGCGAGCGTCGCGACATCGTCGGCGCGCTGCTGCGCCGCGTCTACGAAGCCCGCAAGCAGGCCCTCGGCACGTTCTCCGGCGGCATGCGCCAGCGCTTCGGCATCGCCCAGGCACTGCTCGGCAATCCGCAGCTCATCATCGTCGACGAGCCGACTGCCGGACTCGATCCGGGTGAGCGCGTGCGATTCCACAACCTCCTCGCGGAGATCGGCGAGAACGTCATCGTCATCCTCTCGACCCACATCGTCGAAGACGTGAGCGATCTGTGCAAACAGATGGCGATCATTTCGCACGGCACCGTCGTCGGCCAGGGCGATCCGCGCGATGCGATGCGCGACGTCGAGGGAAAGATCTGGCGCAAGACGATCGCGAAGGGCGAGCTCGCATCCATCCAGGAAGAGCACGCCGTCATCTCGACGAAGCTCGCGGCCGGACAGACCGTCGTGCACGTGTACAGCGAGACGCAGCCCGAAGGCTTCGCGCCCGTCAACGCCAGCCTCGAAGACGTCTACTTCTCGACCCTCCACCACGCGGCCGGCGAGAGGGCAGCCTAGATGTTCAGAGCAATCGCAGCATTCGAGCTCCGATATCACCTCAAAGGCTTTCTCTTCTACATCCTCACCGCCGTCTTTTTTCTGATCACCTTCGGTGCATCGACGAGCGACGGCATCACCCTCGGCGGCGCGATCGGCAACGTCCACCGCAACTCCCCGTTCGTGATCATGCAGTTCATGGTGGTCATGAGCATCTTCGGCGTGCTCACCACCACGGCGTTCGTCGCGAACTCCGTCCATCGCGACTTCGAGCTCGGCACCGACTCCCTCTTCTTCAGCTCACCGATGAAGAAATGGCAGTACCTCGGCGGCCGCTTCGTCGGATCGTTCATCGTCGCGGTGATGGTCTTCCTCGGCGTCGCCGCGGCGATCATGCTCGGCAGCGCCATGCCGTGGATCGACAAGGCGAGCCTCGGTCCGTTCGACCTGTGGCCGTACCTCTACACGCTCCTCGTGATGGTCGTGCCGAACCTCCTGCTCGCCGGCGCGATCTTCTTCTCCGTCGCAGCGCTCACGCGCAGCCTCATGGCGACCTACTCCGCCGCGATCATCTTCATCGTCGGCACCGCGATCTCGAGCACGCTGCTCGATGACGCGCAGAACGAAGTCGTCGCCGGCCTCCTCGATCCGTTCGGCCTCGGCGCATTCAGCGTCGCGACGCGCTACTGGACCGTCTTCCAGAAAAACACCCAGGTCGTGCCGCTCGAAGGCATCTACCTGTGGAACCGCCTGCTGTGGGTCGGCGTGGCGATGATCATCCTCTTCGCCTCGTCCTACGCGTTCGACTTCACCAAGGGCGGACGCAAAGGATCGGTGCGCCGTCGTCCGCAGGAAGGCTTGCCGGTCGCGGATCGCGTGACGCTCGCGCTGCCGAAAGTCACACAGACCTTCGGTGGCGTCGCGGCATGGAAACAGTTCTTCGCGACCGTACGCCTCGAGGCCGTCGCGATCTTCAAGAGCATCCCGTTCGCGATCATCCTCATCTTCGGCATGCTCAACCTCTGGGGCGTGTCGACCGGCATCGAAGACATCTTCGGCACGAAGACCTATCCCACCACCGGCCTGATGGTCGACGCGATCTCGGGCGGCTTCAGCATCTTCGCGATTCTCATCACCGCGTTCTACGCGGGCGACATCGTCTGGCGCGAGCGCAGTCTCAAGATCAGCGACGTCGTCGACTCAATGCCGCTGCCGACGTGGGCGCAGTGGGGCGCGAAGTTCACGTCGCTCGTTGCCGTCTCGATGGCGACCCTCGGCGCCGCGGTCCTGACCACGGTCATCATTCAAACCGCGAAGGGCTACTACAACTACGAGCCGCTCGTTTATCTCCAGGGCATCTTCATCGAGATCGGTCTGCTGCTGATTCTCATCACGGCACTCGCGTTCATCATGCAGGTGCTGTTCAACCAGAAGTTCGTCGGCTTCCTCGGCGTGCTGGTTTACTTCGTCCTGCGCTCGATCCTTCCGGCCGTCGATCTCGAGCACAACCTCTATCGCTTCGCCTCGACTCCGAACCCGACGTGGTCGGACATGAACCGCTACGGACACTTCACCCTGCCCGTGCTCACGTTCGACACCTACTGGATGTTGTTCTGCGCGGTCTTCCTCGTGATCTGTCACCTCCTGTGGGTGCGCGGCACGGAGAACGGATTGCGCCAGCGTCTCTCCATCGCGAGTCAGCGCTTCACCAAGCCTGTTGGCGCGACGCTCGTCGTGCTGCTGCTCGCCTTCATCTCGACCGGCTGCTACATCTACTACAACACCAACGTCCTCAACACATACCGCACGTCGAACGAAGGCGAAAAACTTCAGGCCGAAGTCGAGAAGAAGTACAAGAAATACGAGACGCTGCTGCAGCCGAAGATCGTCGCGGTGCAGGCCAACGTCGACATCGTGCCGGAGTCGCGCAAGGTGACTGTCGACGGCTCCTACGTGCTGCGCAACAAAGGCACGCAG
Organism: Thermoanaerobaculia bacterium; assembly: GCA_036383875.1. Classification (GTDB taxonomy): domain Bacteria; phylum Acidobacteriota; class Thermoanaerobaculia; order Gp7-AA8; family Gp7-AA8; genus QHVT01. The sequence goes on along the minus strand of DASVNL010000540.1, from coordinate 8,014 downwards.
CCGATTCCGGACCTCTTCGTCCGCTTCAATCCCGAGGCGACCACGACGTTCGACGTCCAGTTGCCGAACGCGAAGCTGAAGAGCAACGACCGCGAGCACGGCTATCTGATCTACACACTCGCAAAGCCCTTGCAGCCCGGCGAAGAGATGACGATGCGCTATCGATCCGGCTTCGAGGCCAAGGGCTTCGTCAACGGTGCGACGAACACGCAGGTCGTCGAGAACGGTACGTTCTTCAACTCGACCTCCTTCTTCCCCGGCCTCGGCTACAACTCCAACATCGAACTGCAGGATCGGAACGACCGCCGCAAACATGATTTGGGTCCCATCGAACGGATGAAGAAGCCCGACGACATGCGCGCGCGCATGAGCAACGGCCTCGGCGACTCCGACTGGCTCAGCCTCGACACGACGGTCAGCACGTCACCCGATCAGATCGCGATTGCGCCCGGCTATCTGCAGCGCGAATGGACCGCGAACGGCCGCCGCTACTTCCACTACAAAACCACTTCGCCGATTCTCGGGTTCTGGTCGTATCTCTCCGCGCGTTACACCGTGAAGCGCGACAAGTGGGTCGACCCGAACGGCAACGTCGTTCCGATCGAGATCTACTACGACAAGCATCACGGCTACAACGTCGACCGGATGATCTCCGCGACGCAGAAGTCGCTCGACTACTTCACGAAGAACTTCTCGCCGTACCAGCACAAGCAGGTGCGCATTCTCGAGTTCCCGCGCTACGCGAGCTTCGCGCAGTCGTTCCCGAACACGATCCCCTTCTCCGAGGCGATCGGCTTCGTTGCGGATCTCCGGGACAAGGAGAGCATCGACTACGTCTTCTACGTGACAGCGCACGAAGTCGCGCATCAGTGGTGGGCGCATCAGGTCATCGGCGGCGACGTGCAGGGCTCGACGATGATCGTCGAGACGATGGCGCAGTACTCCGCGCTGATGGTCATGGAGAAAGAGTACGGCCGCGACAAGATGCAGAAGTTCCTGCGCTACGAGCTCGATCGCTACCTGCGCGGTCGCGGTGGTGAGCTCGTCGCGGAGATGCCGCTGTCGCTCGTCGAGAATCAGCAGTACATCCACTACCGCAAGGGCAGCCTCGTGATGTACGCGCTGCGCGACTACATCGGCGAAGAGGCCGTGAATCGCGCGCTCGCGAACTTCATCCGCGATCACGCCTTCTCCGAACCGCCCTACACGACGGCGACGGAACTGGTGAAGTACTTCCGTGCCGAGGCTCCGCCGGAGCATCAAGAGACCATCACGGATCTGTTCGAGCGCATCGTGCTGTACGACCTGCAAGCTCGCGAGGTCTCGTCGACGAAGCGCCCGGACGGCAAGTACGTCGTGACGATGACCGTCGCCGCGACGAAGCTTCGCGCCGACAACAAGGGCGAAGAGAAGCCGGTCCCGATCAACGACCTGATCGACATCGGCGTCCTCGGCAAGAAGGACAAGTTGCTCTTCGTCGAGAAACGCCGCATCACCAAACCGGTCGAGACGTTCGAAATGGTCGTGAGCGAAGAACCGGTCAAAGCCGGCATCGACCCGATGAACAAACTCATCGACCGCAATCCGAAAGACAACACGAAATCGATGTAACGATCGCCGAAGCGGCGGGGCTCACGGCCCGCCGCTTCGGTATCATCCCCGTCCGTGAGAGTCGAGCGCACCACGGACGCGGTCTTCACGGCGCAATTCGAGAGTGAAGAAGAGCTGCGCGAGGAGTACCGCCTCAACCTCTCGCAAGGCGCGCTGCGATTGCCGACATCGGAAAGCGTCGCGCTGCACACGACGCTCCTCGTGACGCTGCGTGGTCCGAAGGGCGGCGAGGCACACGTGAAGGCGTCGGCCGTCGCGAAGTTGCCGGACGGAATCGCGCTCGCGATTCACAGCGACGCCGACGAGATCCTCGCGCGACTCCTGCCCGCGACGCCGGAGCCCGAACCCGAACCCGAAAGCACGAGCGCGACCGCGAATGCGAACACGTGGGATCGGATTCGCGCGTTGTCGCAGATGGAGAAGCTGCTGCTCGCCGTCAAAGCCGATCGCACCGAACGCGCGCTGCTGTTGCAGGACAACGATCCGCGCGTGTTGTTGTCGCTGCTGCGCAATCCGCGGCTCACCGTCGACGAAGTCGCGCGACTGGCGAAGTCGCCGTACATGAACTTTCAGATCGCGGACGTGATCATGAAAGCAACGCAGTGGATGTCGAACCTCGACCTGCGGCTCGCGCTGATCCACAATCCGAAAACGCCGCCCGCGTTCGCGCTGCGCATCCTCCCGACACTCCCCGACACCGAAGTCCGCGCCATCGCACGCGCAGGCACGAGCATGGCGCTCAAACAGGCCGCGCTGCGACGACTGCAGGGCAAGTGAATGCGCGTCAGTGCGCGTGCATCGTGGAGAGCGCGTAGACGACGACGCCCGCAGTCGCGAGCCCCGCAAGCGTCGACGCGATGAGCGCGAAGCGCGGCTTCTCGTGGACGTGCGGCAAGAGATCGCTGGCGCCGAGGTAGAGGAGGAAGCCGGCCATGAAGGCGAGTTGGAAGGCGAGCACGCGCGGGTCGATGTCGATCACGTTCGCGAGCAGCGCGCCGACGACCGGCGCGATCGCGTCGACGAGCAACAGGCCGCCCGTGCGCCACTTGCTGTTGCGCGTCGCGAGCATGAACGTCACGGTGTTCAGACCGTCCGCGAAATCGTGCGCGAGCACCGCGATCAACACGACGATCCCGACTTCCGTCCCCGCCTGAAAGCCGACGCCGATCGCGAGGCCGTCGAGAAAACTGTGGAACGACAACCCGATCGCGCCGGCCAGTCCGACGTGATGGTGATGTCCCGGCGTGTCGTGCGTTTTCTCGCTGTGGATGATCGTCAGCTTCTCGAGCAGGAAGATCGTGACGAAGCCGCCGACGAGCATGCTCATGAGCAGCCGCGAGTCCGTCGTGGTCGTGTGCGCGAGCTCGAAGACCTCGGGCACGAGGTGCAGGAACACCACGCCGATCAGCACACCGGCGGAGTACGCCATGATCGGATCGAGGTGGCGGCGGTGCCGGTAGGCGAATGCACCCCCGGCCAGCGTCATCGCGAAGGCCGTGAGCGCCCAAAGCGCATTCATGCGGCGCGGATTGTAACGACAAAAAAGGCGGCGCCCGGCGCCGCCTTCCGCTTGCGTCAGAAAATCTCGCGGTCAGTCCGCGTACACGCGCACGAGAAGAATCATGTCTTCCTTCCTCACCGTCGCGATCGACTCCCGCCCGCGCGCGGGATTGCTGTAGCTCACCAGCTCCGCCGCACTTTGCCGCACGTACTGCGTGATCGCCTCACTCGCGTCGAGCGCTTCGACGGTCGTCCGATGGGACTCCACGTCGTCAGCAGGACGATGCGTGTACTCGTTCGTCAGTTCACGCGCCTCGATCGTGTATTGCAAAGATCCCCTCCCGGACTGTTCACTCGCTGCGACATCCGGAATGAGCAAGCCGTGAGCCAGCGCGTGGCGCGTCATCGTTCGCGCATGTAGTCGTGAATGAGCTGCACGGCCATCGCGCCCTCGCCCACCGCGGAGCCGACGCGTTTGACCGATCCATGCCTCACGTCGCCCGCGACGAACACGCCCTGCATGCTGCTCTCGAGCGGCGACGGCCAGCGATCGCGCGGCCAACCTTTGAGCTGGTCGCGACGCAGATCGCGTCCGGTGATGACGAAGCCCTGCTTGTCGCGCGCGACCGCGCCGGTGAGCCAGTCGGTACGGGGCTTCGCGCCGATCCAGATGAAGAGCGCGTCGGTTTTCAGGTCGCGCTGCTCTTTCGACTCGATGTCCTCGAGCACCACCGACTCCACGCGATCCTCCCCCTTCACCTCGGCGACGCTCGTCTTCGTGAGCAACTCGACGTTCGGCAGCGCCTCGATGCGATCGACGAGGTACTTCGACATCGTCGTCTCGAGCGAAGGATCGATCGTGATCATGGTCAACTTGTTGACGTATCGCGCGAGGAGCAGCGCGGCTTGTGCGGCGGAGTTGCCGCTGCCGAGGAGACAGACCTCTTTGCCGCGGAACCTTGCGGCTTCAGCGGCGGCGGCGCCGTAGTACACGCCCGCGCCGGACAGTCGCTCTGCGCCCTCCGCCGTGAAGCGCGTGTACGCGACGCCCATCGCCAGCAGCACCGTGTGCCCTGCGATGCGCGTCCCGTCGTCGAGCTCGATCACGCGATAGCCGCGATCGTCATGCAGCGCCTTCGCGCTCTTCGTGAGCAGAATCTCGGTGCCGAACTTCTGCGCCTGCGACACCGCGCGCGACGCGAGCTCCGCGCCCGACACGCCGTCGGGAAAGCCGAGATAGTTTTCGATCAGCGCGCTCGACCCGGCCTGTCCGCCGGGAACGTCGCGTTCGACGATGACCGTGCGCAATCCTTCCGAACTTGCGTACACCGCGGCCGCGAGTCCAGCAGGTCCGCCGCCGACGATCACGAGATCGTAGAAACATTCATCGGGCGTCGTGCTGAAGCCGAGCTTCTGCGCGATGTCCTCGTCCGTCGGATCGATGAGCTCCTCGCCGTCCGGAAAGATGATGCGCGTGCCGTGGCTGTGCTCCTCGTCCTCTTCGTCGGGCTCGACGTAGCGATACGGGATGCGATGCCGCGCGAGGAGATCCTTCACGTCGTGACAGCGCGGCTGCCATTGATCGCCGACGATGCGCACGACGTCGCTTTCGACCGACGTCGACTCCCACGCCCGCAGCGCGTCGCGCACGATCGGCGCGAACGAAACCTCGGGCGAATCCCACGGCTCGGTGACCGTGAAGTCGACGAGGCCATCACGCTTCGCCTCGGTCGCGAACGCGGGATCGAGATCGTCGCCGTACAGAATCACCTTCACGCCGGTCGACACGGCCTTCGCCTGTTGCAGCACTTCGCGTAACGCGGCGAGGTCGCTCTGATGGCGCACGAGCAGCAACGCGACCGGCTGCTCGTTCTTCTGCGCGTTCTCGAGCGCCTGGCGCGCGTCGGGAAGCGTGGCCGTCGCGAGGACGTCGAACAGCGTCGCGCAGTCCGCGAGCAGGTAGTCGCGACCGCGGACGAGTTGATCTTTTTGCGGCTCGATCAGTAAAACGAGGGGGCGAGACAGCGAACTCACAGAGCTCGGTCTTGCGAGTCCGATGCCGCAGAGGACGCTTTTGCAACAGCAAGTTGGCCCGAAGTCAGCGTAGGATGTCGCGTCCGCGTCTGGAGAGGTAGCAGACGCGACCGGCATCTCCTTTGCTTAGAGCCCACACCGATGCGTAGCACTCGTATCCTCGTAGTCGATGACGAACCGGCGATTCGCGCCCTGGTCGCGAAGATCGTGGAGCGCGCCGGCTTCGCCGTCGACAGTGCGCGCGACGGTGCCGAGGCGATCTCCAAGCTCGACGAGCAAACGTACGGCGTGATCGTGCTCGACCTGATGATGCCGAACATCGACGGCTACGGTCTCATCGAGTTCATCAAGAAGCGCGGCGGCCAGCATCCCGCGATCATCGTGGTCAGCGCCGGCGACTCCGCATCGCTGCGACGCCTCGACGGCTCGATGGTGCACTCCATCGTCCGCAAGCCCTTCGACATCGATGTCCTCGGCGATCTCATCGCCGCGGCCGCGCGCACGATGGAAGAGTCGCACGAGCAGCAGTACGAGCCGGGCATCCTGCAGTTCCGCAAGAACGAAAGCGTCTGCTAGCGTTTCGCGGCATGCGCATCCTCGCGATCTCCGGCAGTCTTCGCGATCAATCCACGAACTCGCGACTGCTCCGCGCCGCGCAACTCGTCGCACCGAGTGACATCGCGATCGACGTCTACGGCGAGCTCGGTGCGCTTCCCCACTTCAATCCCGATCTCGACGAAGACGCACCGCCCGCGATCGTCGGACGTCTTCGCGACGCCGTCGGTGCTGCCGATGCGCTCATGATCTGCAGCCCCGAGTACGCGCACGGCGTCCCGGGGACGCTCAAGAACGCGCTGGACTGGCTCGTCGCCAGTCGCGAGATGCCGGGCAAAGTCGTCGCGCTCGTGAACGCATCCGGACGATCGACGCACGCGCACGCGCAACTCGCGGAGACGCTGCGCACGATGGCGACGAACGTGCTGTCGTTCACGATCGCGCTCGACGGACGCCGCATCGACGAGCACGCGATGGCTGCGGACGCAGACATCGCGACTGCTCTGCAGAACGTGTTCGCGGAAATCGCGCGCGCGCAAAACGACTACAGTACGCGCGCATGAAACGACTCGCCCTCTTCGCGTTGTTCGCCGTCGCCTGCAATCGCACCGAGCCCGTGCAGCCGGTGCAGAAGGCCGCGCCACCCGCGATGGCGGCGACTGGGAACGCGACGCGCGGCCAGGAAATGATCGCCCAGTACGGCTGCAACGTCTGCCACATCGTCCCGGGAATCAACGGCCCGCAAGGTTCCCTCGGCCCGTCGCTCGCCGGAATCGCATCGCGTCCGACCATCAGCGCGGCGAACGTCCCGAACACGCAAGCCAACCTCGTGCAGTTCATCCAGAATCCGGGCTCGCTCAACCCGCAGAGCAGCATGCCGCCGATCGCGCTCGCGCCCGAGGACGCGAAGGACATCGTCGCGTATTTGCAGACGTTGAAGTGAGGCCAGCGATAGGCACACATTCCGCAATGCTCGCGGCCGGTGACGTTCTACATTCGTAAGGCGCTCGCGAACGGGCGCATCCGCTTTGGCGTGTCGCCTCGCAGTCCTCTCGCGGAGATCGACTCCGCGCCCGACCTCTCCACCGGCGGACGCGGCGAGTTCCTCCGCAAGCGCATGTCCGGCTTCTACTTCGCCGACAACCGCGCGTCCGTCGTCGCGCCGGTGATGCCGGAAAAGAGCGGCATCGGCGGCACACCCTTCTTCAAATCCGTTTTCGACGGCACGCAACGCGGCTGGATTTTCCTCGGCATGACCATCGCCGGCGCGCTGCTGCTCCTCCTCGGATTCGCAGTCGTCGCCAAAGGCCGCCCGCAAGGCTGGGTCGAAGTCATCCTCGGCCTGCTCCTCATCGGCGTCCCGATCGGCATGACCATCCAGTCGCGGCGCAAGATCCGCGAGCAGGAAGAACGCGAGCGCGTCGCGCGCGAAGAAGAAGAGAAACGCCATCGCGCGCTCCTCGCGTCGTACACCACCGCGCTCGAACGCCTGCGCCAGAATCCGGGACGCAACACGCTCGAAGCGGCGACGCGCGAGCACGAGAAACTCACACTCCCCTACGACGTCTGGTGCCGCTACGCGCGTCGCACCGCGCTCGACATCGCATACGAAGCGCTCGGAAAACTCGGTACTGAAAAAGCCAAAGAGCTCGGCGAGCTCACGACGCGCGTTTCGCGCGCGGTCGGACTCGCACCGTCCGACGAGCTCGGCGTGAAACTCGACATCTATCGCACCGTCGTCTGGCATCTCCTCGCCGACGATCGTCTCGGCGAACCGCAATCAACGGAGCTGCACCGCTTGCGCGAAGGACTGGAGCTCAGCGACGGCGACGTTCCGCTCGAAGCGCGACTCATCGAAGAGTTCGGGCGGCTGCGCGGCATCACGAAAGCGAACCTCCCGAAAGTCACCTGCTCCGACCTCACCCTCGGCTTTCACGAATACTGTCTGCACTCCACGCGCGGATCGGTCTTGCGCAAAGTGTGGGAGCGCGTGAACGGCAAGCCAGTCGCGAAGCTCGTTCCGTCCGAGTCGTGCACGATCTTCGTGACCAACCGGCGCGTCGTCGTCGCGGCGAAGAAGAAACAGGAAGTGCCGCTCGTGAAGATCGACGACGTCGAAGTCGACGCCGATGCGAACGTCCTCACGATTCGCACGGCGAAGTCGATGAAGGACGTCGAGTTGCAGGTCGAAGATCCGATCTACACCGCGGCGCTGCTCGACATCGCGACGACGCTCGATGAGCGTCCGCGCGGATTCACGTAATCACGCGCGCGTCAGCCGGAACGGCTGCATCACCGTGCCTTGGCAGCGTCC
>DASVNL010000539.1:0-2707 GCA_036383875.1 Thermoanaerobaculia bacterium | reverse complement strand
CGCGGAGCTCGAGACGTATTCGAAGGAGATTCCGCGACGCGCGTGGAATCGCGGTGCACGCATCATCGCGCGCGTCGTCGGCGACTCAATGGACGGCGGCGACAATCCCCTGCGCGACGGCGACCTCGCGTTCCTCAAACCAACGCGCAGCCCCCGCACCGCAAACCACCACATCACGCTGCTGCGCCGCGACGACGGCGTCTACCTCAAGATCCTCGAAATCACCGGCCGCCACGCGCAACTCATCAGCGCGAACCCCGATCACGACACGATCGAGCTCGACCTCCGCGCCGAGAACATGCAGACCTACGGCTACGTCGTCGACGTTCAGCGCGCGAGCTAGCTCGGCTCTTCGCGCCGAAGACGTTTACTCATTCCTGGCATCATGCACCAGTGTCTCTGTCCAAAGCCTCGCGGGCGTGGTACGCCGCGTCGATTGACTCGTTTCGCGTGACTTCCTCCGCGGAGATTCTCGGCGCGCTCACAGCGAACAGCGGCTTCGACATTGTTCTCGCGCAGCGCGACGCGTGGAGCGCGCAAGTCGACTTCCTGCGCGAGCGCGTCGCTGGGCTCACGGGCGCGATTCTTTTCGAGTTCAGCATCCCGCGAATGGGGCGGCGGATCGACGTGGTCTTGCTTGTCGCGGGCATCGTGTCTGTCCTCGAGTTCAAGATCGGCGGGGCAGGGTATGACTCATCGGCGATCGATCAGGTGTGGGACTACGCGCTCGATCTCAAGAATTTTCATGAGGCGAGCCATCGGCTGACGATCGTTCCGATCCTCCTCGTTCCAGACGCGCCCGACGTGTCGCATGCACTTCAGCGCGACACAGACGGTGTGGTGCGACCGCTACGTGCGAATCGCAGAAATTTTCGGGATGGAGTGGATCGCGCGGTATCGGCGTTCCTAGCCGAGCCAATCGATGGCGAGCGCTGGGTGTCGTCTTCGTATCGACCGACGCCGACGATCATCGAGGCCGCACGGGCGCTTTACGCACAGCATTCGGTCGACGAGATCGCGAGGCACGACGCCGGCGCAGAAAACCTTCGTGTGACGTCGCAGCATCTCGAACAGCTCGTTGCGGAGGCGCAGCGCACAAGGCGGAAATTGGTTTGCTTTGTGACCGGCGTGCCGGGCGCTGGGAAGACACTCGTGGGCTTGAACGTCGCAACGCGACGCAACGACGAAAGCAACTCGCCGGCCGTCTATCTGTCAGGCAATGGACCGCTGGTGGACGTGTTGCGCGAAGCGCTGACACGCGACGAGGTCGCGCGTCAGAACGAACTCGGGATTCGGGTGCGCAAAGGGCAAGTCGCGGAGAGTGTGAAAGCGTTCATTCAGAACGTGCATCACTTTCGTGACGACTCGCTTCGTGACACGAGTCCGCCGGTTGAGCATGTGGCGATCTTCGATGAGGCGCAGCGCGCGTGGACGCGTGATCGGGCGGAGACGTGGATGCGCACAAAGAAGGGCGTCGCGTTCCCGTGGTCTGAACCGGAGTATCTCTTGTCGTCGATGGATCGCCATGCGGATTGGTCGGTCGTGGTCTGTCTTGTTGGTGGCGGGCAGGAGATCAATGACGGCGAGGCGGGTATCGGCGAGTGGTTGCAGGCGCTAAACGCGCGCTTTCCAGATTGGCGGATGCACATCTCGTCCCGTCTGACAGACAGCGAGTACGCCGCCGGCGGCGCGTTGGAATCGGTGAGAAATCGGCCGAACGTGCAACTCGATGAATGTCTTCACCTCGCGGTGTCGATGCGATCTTTTCGTGCAGAGAATGTGTCGTCGTTCGTGAAGGCCGTCCTGGATCAAGAGCATCGCGCTGCAATGGATGCTCTCGACCTCATGCGCGATCGATTCCCGATTGCGATCACACGCGATGTGGACGCGGCGAAGGAATGGGTGCGTGATTACGCACGCGGCTCCGAGCGTTATGGGTTGGTGGCGTCATCGAAGGCGTTTCGCTTGAAGCCTCATGCGATCGACGTGCGGGTGGACGTAAACCCGGTGCATTGGTTCCTGAGCGGAAAGGACGATCCGCGTTCGAGCTACTACCTGGAGGACGCCGGCACGGAGTTTCAGGTGCAAGGCCTGGAACTCGATTGGACCTGCGTGACGTGGGACGCGGACTTGCGCCTGGCATCTCACTCGCGCGGGTGGAGCTTTCACGACTTCCGCGGCAGTCGTTGGATGAACGTGAACAAGGAAGAGAATCGCCGCTACCTGTTGAACGCGTATCGCGTTCTGCTCACGCGAGCCCGACAAGGGATGGTGATTTTCGTGCCGCCCGGCGATCGGCGGGACGCGACGCGCGATCCTGAGTTCTACGACGGAACCTTCGAGTATCTGAAGGGCCTCGGCATTCCTTCGATCGGATAGGGTACCTCGGTCTCTCGTCAATCGGAGGGTAGAGCAACGCGTCGGTGAGAGGCGAAGCGAGGCTGGCCGAGATTCTGAAGCGCTTGAGCTGCGACCACGCGTTCTCTGTAGTCGCGCCGTTTATTGCACGACTACGGGTTGGACTGGAATCACTTGCCTTCTGGCCCAGTCATAGTACGTGCGGCTGTGCCACATGAGGATCGCGTCTTCGTACCAGTCAAGTTCCGGTCTCTCGAACATTCGTTTCAACGTCGCGATGTCTTTGTAACGCTCGGCCAGGATCGCCAGGCGGTGGTAGGACGGCGGCCAGTCGGGTTTGAGGTTGATC
>DASVNL010000538.1:0-2113 GCA_036383875.1 Thermoanaerobaculia bacterium | reverse complement strand
CCCCATTCTTCACTTCGAACGCACCGTCCGACAGTGAGATCAGCGTGTTGTTCGCCCGCGTTTTCGCGACGCGATAACTCGTCGTGCTCACGCCCGGCCACGCCGATCCCGCGGCGTATGCGGCCATCCACCCCGATTCCGCCGGGCTCACGACCGTAAGGTTCGCAGCGATCGCGCGCGTCCCAGCAGGAATGCCGCAAACGCCGCTGGCGATGATCTCGCGCGCCGACGTCGCGGAAAGCGCGCCGCCTTGCGAGCGCGAGTCATAGATGCGGCACGGCGTCACGAGATGGAAATTCGCGCCCTGCGGAGCGGGATTCGGCGGCTCGTTCACAGTCTGCACGACGATCCCACTCGACGTCGTATGCGTCGCGCTTCCGCCATACGTCGCCGTAATCGTGTGATTCCCGGCGGTCAATGCGTTCGTCGTGTGTGTTGCAACCCCAGCCGACAGAGAAACTGTCGCCAGTGGCGTGGCGCCGTCGAGGAACGTCACCGATCCCGACGGCGTCGCGCCAGCGGCAGTGACGGTGGCTTTGAACGTCACGGTTTCGCCGATTGTCGAAGGATTGTTCGTACTGGTGACGACGGTATTGGAGTCATTGTCCGTATTCGTCACCGATACATTGGCGGCATTGAAGCCGTTGTAAACGCTGTCGTTGCTCGTCGCGGGTGCGGTGATGATGGTGTACACAATCGAGCCGTCGACCACGGAGTCATCAACGCCGGAGATGGTCACGCTCTGCGGAATGCTGTAATTCGCGGACGTGAACGTCACACTCGACGGCGTCACGCTCCCTTCCGTCGGGTCGCTCGACGAGAGCGCAATCGTGACATCGCTCGCCGGTTGCGATTCGAGGGCCATTGTGAAGGTCGCGGTTCCTCCCGCTTCCGTCGTGACGAGGCCGGCGGACGGAGTGACGGTGACACCTCGCGGCTGCAGCAGGAAGACATACGCGCTGCCGGAGTCGTAATCCGTCGGCGAGTCATCGTCCGGTGCGCCGACGATCGCCGTCCCGTCCCTCAGGGTCACCGAATATCCGAACGAATCCCGCGGCCCACCATCCGGCGCAACAATCTGCGCCTGTTGTGACCACGCGACGCCATCGCGACGGAACACATACGCCGCACCCGAATCGAATCCTCCAGGCGAGTCATGCGCCGGCGCTCCGACAATCGCGAAGTTTCCGTCGAGACGCACGGAAAATCCGAACGCGTCGTCCATTGCTCCGTCCGAAGCGTGCAATTGAAATTGCTGCATCCAGGTCGTGCCGTTGCGGACGAAAACATAGGCGCTGCCTGAGAGATCGCCCGCCGCCGTGTCGTTGTATGGCGCACCCAGAATGACGATGTCGCCGTCGACAGCGACCGACATTCCGATCCGATCGCCGGCGACGGCGTCGTTCGCAAAGAGCTCGCCTTGCAGCGTCCACACTCCCGCGGTGCGAACGAAGACATACGCCGCACCGGCATTCGGAACGCGCCAGTCATCGCCCGGAGCGCCCACGACGATCGTGTTCCCATCGATCGCGACACTCACGCCGAAACTGCCGAATGGATACGGATGCGGCGTCTCCAGGCGCGCCTGCTGCGTCCAGGTGGAACCACTGCGCGTGAAAACAAAGGCGCTTCCGACTTCGGGGGTTTCCGCCGCATCATCCGTGAGCGCGCCGATGACCACAGTGTCGCCGTCGATGTCGCCCGAAATGGCGAAACTCTCCCCCTGATCCAGACCGATCGGCTCGAGCTTCGCCTGCTGCGTCCAAGTGGTGCCGTTGCGCACGAAAATGTACGCGCTGCCCCTGGAGTACGAGCTCGGAAATTGATCTTTGCGACTTGCAAGCACAAGAGCGGTGTCACCGCTCAACGCGACGATGGAGCCGAAGAGAGCGAGTTCGGAGGGATCGTCGGATTCGAGCTGCGCCTGCTGTTCCCACGCTGTGCCGCTCCGCACGAACACATACGCCTTCCCGGCATTGGTCCCGGCACTGGTGTCATCGCCGAAGGTTCCGACGATCGCGGTGTCGCCATCGATCGCAACCGAACGTCCGAAATGATCCGACGAGGCGCGTCCTGTTGGCTGCAAGTACGCCTGCTCGATCCACGAGCCGCC
>DASVNL010000537.1:0-2664 GCA_036383875.1 Thermoanaerobaculia bacterium | reverse complement strand
CCCATCGCTACGCAAACCAGCGCGAGCGGAATCGATTCGAAGACCGCGATGCCGAGGTACCAGATCGCGACGCCGAGAAACGCGCCGATGACGACCGTGCGCGCGATGGCGACGTCGAGCGAGCGGCCGAAGAGCTCCATCAGCCACGCGTCGAGCAGTCCGTCTTCGAGCATGCCGTGCAATGCGAAGACGTCGCGGAACGGCACTTTGCCGCGCAGGTAATCGCTGGCCGGTCCGAGTGACTCACCGCGATGGAAGAGGTCGATCCACTGCGAGAGCTGCGCGGTCGAGACGTAGCTGAAGAGATAGATGAGCGCGGGGAAGACGGCGTACGCCGCGAGTTTCCAGGCGGCACGCGACGAAAGCGGCTCGCGGATGCGCATCGCCAGGAACGCGATGATCAGCAGCGTGACGATCGTCGCGGTGCGCGGATACGGGAACGGCACCCACGCCGCGGCGAGGAACGGCAAGGCGAGAAGCGGAAGCGCGGCGAGGATGATGCGCTGGAACGCGCGCTCGAGCTCGTGGCCGAATCCGAGTTGCGCGATGCGTGCGATGAGCATCGCCGCGCTCCAGAAGATCGCAAGGAACATCGCGACGAACACGACTTCGAGAAAGAGCGTCGGGATGTGCGCGATGCGGCGTCCGGTGACGATGTAGCGACAGAAGAGCCACGCCAGCGCTTCTGTGAAGAGCAGCGCGTGATACGGGCCGAGCTCTGCGCGGAACAGCGTGCGGATCCACGTGCGCTCGCGATAGACGCGCAGCAGTCGCGGTCCCGCGAACGCGAGCGCGACGGGGAGGAAGAGGATCCAGCCGACTTTACCGGTCGTCAGGTAGAAGACGGGCGAGAGCAGGAGCGGGATCGTGAAGAGAAGTTTCTCGGCGAATCCGTGCAGCTTCAGGCGTTCGAAGACGCGGTGCAGGTAGATGGTGAGCGTCGGGACGAGGAGGAAGAAGAGGGCGGCGCCGAGGTAGTCGCGGAGTTTGGAGTAGCGCTCGATGGTGACGAGGCCGATGGCGACCGGCTTCGTCGGCGGCAGATTTCCGAAGAGCAGCGTGAGGGAGAGGAAGACCCCGGTGGCGAGGGAAATGGCTGCTGCCCAGAGGAAAGCCGCGGTGATTGATTTGCGCAAGCGCCGCGAGTTTATCTTGCGAGGCGAACGGCCGTCTCGATGAGGCAGCGGATGGCGGGGTCGTCGGGGACGGTCTTGCGTCGCAGGCGCGCCGCGACCTCCGCGAGTTTCGATTCGCGAAAGAGGTTCGCGCGCCTGGGTTGTGTTGCGAGTCGCGCGAGTCTCGAGAGACGAAACGATACGTTGTTGATGATGCCGCTGCTCCACAACGGGTCGCGCTCGATGTCGTTCGCGCCTTCGGCGCGTGGCGGGCGTGGGCGATTCGCGCGCTCGACGTTCGAGCCCCGCTTGCGCGCGGCCATGAGCACGAAGTCGCAGGGGATGCGGCCGGAGTCGACGAGCATCGCCTCGATCGTGCAGAGAATGTCGAGCAGCGAGCGTTCGTAGGCGTTGTCGAATCGGAAGTTCTGCACGATGTCGTAGAGCAGATGCTGGACCAGCGTTCCGCCGATGTTCTTCTGCTCGCGCACGTCGAACACGCGATTCGTAAACGCGACCAGTTCCTCCGCGCGCACGGCTTCCGTCGGATCGTTCGCGATCATCTCTTCGATCGTCGGACGCGTGCGTGTTTCGTACGGCGCGCGCAGTTCGCGCGGCAGACAGCGCAGCAGCGCGTTCATGATCGCGAGGACGTCGTCGCTGTACTGAAACCGATTCGGGCCGACGTACTCGTTGATGACGAGCGTCGCGTTTGGCTTCATCGCGCGTTCGATCTGCGCGTACGCGTGCTCGAGGTTCTCGACGTGATGCAGCACTGAGTGCGCGACGATCACGTCGTACGTGTTCGCCTCGAGCACGTCGCGATTCAGATCGACGACGCCGTACTGAATCTTCGGCATGTCGCGCGCCAGCTCACGCGCGCGCGCAATCGCGTGCTCCGCAAAGTCGACCGCGTCGATGCGCGACACGAACGGCCATTGCGCGATCGCGCGCTCCAGCCACCCTTCACCGCAGCCGAGAACGAGCACGCGCAAGTCGTCGCCGACGAACCAGCGATGCGCCCACGACGACAGCCAGTCGCGCGCGGGATCGCCGGTCGCGCGTTCGTTGAGGTACATGAGGACGGCGGTGTTGGCCATCCAGTTCGCGTGCGCGAGGCGCTGCGTGAACTGCGCGTCGTTCCAGACGGTCTGTCCCAGTTCACCCTGACCGCAGGGAAGGGTCAATGGCGCCCCCTCGACGACCGGCGCCTCAACGCGAAGGCTCCGAAGACCCTTCCCTCTGGTCAGGGTTGACTGGAATCACGGAGGAAACGATCGCGTCATGCATCGCCTGCATGGTCGCATTCGCGGCGACCAGGTCCGGCTCTTTGCCGTGACGTCGGATCGCCGCGCTCGTCGTCTCGCCGATCGAGACGATCGTCGCGCGATTCAGCACGCGCGTGCGCTCGTCGGTCGTGAGCGGGCCGAGGAAGTTGTCGACGGTGGAGGCGCTGGAGAACGTGACGACGTCGATGGCGTCGCTCGCGATGAGTGCGCGCAACTCGTCGATGTCGTACTGCGCGGCGATCGTGCGATACGCGACCGCG
>DASVNL010000536.1:0-2322 GCA_036383875.1 Thermoanaerobaculia bacterium | reverse complement strand
TTCACGATCGCGAACGGAGCGATCGTTTCGCCGGACCGCGTCGAGAAGTCATTCGCACCGCGCCGTTCGCAGCCAGTCGCGGATACGTTCTTCACCGACGACGTCTCCGCACAAGGCGGCGTCTGCGCGGGAACCGACTGCACGAATGCCGAGTCGTACGGCTTCGCATCGGTCAAGCTGAAAGAAAACAACACGCGCATCAAATTCGAAGACACGTCGGCGAGCGCGGGATTCGCGTCGACCGACTGGCAATTGAGCGCGAACGACACGTTCAGCGGCGGCGCGAACAAGTTCTTCGTCGAAGACCTCACGGCGGCCACGGTTCCGCTGCTCATCGAAGGGGGAACGCCGAACAACGCGCTCTACCTCGACAGCACCGGCCGCGTCGGACTGCGCACGTCCACGCCGGCTCGCGATCTCACGATCAGCGCGCCGGTCACGACGATCATTCGCATGGAACAGAGCACGACACCGTTCCAGGCGTGGGACGTCGTCGCGAACGATGCGAACTTCTACGTCCGCGACGTCAATCACGAACAGAATCCGTTCATCATCCGCACGTCCGCGCCGTACAACTCGTTCGTCATCGACTCGACCGGCCGCATCGGACTCGGCGTCGCGGCTCCGACGTATCAGATTCATCACAGCAGCGGCGCGCGTCTCGACGCGGGCAACTGGGTCAACGCATCGAGCCGCGCAGTGAAGCAGGACATTCATGAGCTCGGTCGCGACGCGGCATTCGCGACGCTCAAAGGACTCGAGCCGGTGACGTTCGCGTACAAAGAGAATCCCGGCGACACGCAGGTCGGCTTCATCGCCGAGGACGTGCCGGATCTCGTCGCGACGTCGGATCGCAAGGGCCTTTCATCGATGGACGTCGTTGCGGTACTGACGAAAGTGATTCAGGAACAGCAGCGCACGATCGAGGAAATGCAGACGCGCCTCGAGCAGCTCGAAGCGAAAAAGCAGTAGCCGTTTCAAGCGCGGCGAGGCAGCGGCTGCTGTCTCGCCGCGACAGTAGACACATCCCGCGGAGTCATCGACAATCAACGCCGCTCGTTTCGAAGGCGTACTGGTTGGTCGCGTGATGGCTCCTGATCCTCACGATTCGCTCCACGCACTTGGCGAACGCGTCAAGGAACTGACCGCCCTTCACTCTGCCTCGATGGCGATCCTGCGGGACGATCCGGATCCCGCGAATCTGGCCGATGCGATCGCGGCCGTTCTGCCGCCCGCGTTTCAGTACCCCGAGGTGACGGCGGCGCGGGTGAAGTTCAATGGAAATGTGGCGGTCACGCCGGGCTTCGTCGAATCGGCAAACGCGTTGCGCGCCGAATTCAAACTGACGGCGGGCTCGTCCGGATCGATCGAGGTCGTTTACACCGACGCGCGTCCCGACGCGGACATCGGACCGTTTCTCAAGGAAGAACTGTCGCTGATTCAGACCCTCGGCGACATGGCGTGTTCGGCGCATGACCGCAAACATTTCCTTCGCGATCTCGCGGAGCGGATCAAGGAGCTCACCGCGCTGCACAATGCGTCGACGCTCATGCTGAGCGACGATGCCAGTCCGGAGAGCGTGGTCCACGGGCTGGCGTCGATTCTCCTTCCCGCGTTTCAATATCCGGAGGCGACCGCGGTTCGCGTGCGACTCGGCGCGTATGAGTCGGTGACGCCGGGATTTGTCGAATCGCCTGACGCGCTGCACTCCGGCTTCAAGCTCTCCGATGGCACGTCGGGCTCGATTGAAGTCATTTACACCGACGCACGACCCGCCGCCGCCATCGGTCCATTTCTCACGGAAGAGCTCTCCCTGATCCGCACCCTCGGCGACATGGCCCGTGCCGCATACGATCGCCGGGCGGCGATCGCCGCGCTGCGCGACAGTGAGGCGCGCATGCGTTTCTACGCGACCTCGACGTTCGAAGGAATCGTCGTGCACGCGCACGGCCGATTCGTCGAGGTCAATGACCAGTTCGCGGCGCTGATCGGCGTGCCGGACCAGGCGCTGGTCGGCACGTCAGTCGAGGCGGTGCTCGTGCCTGAACAGCGGGAAGCATTTCGAGAGCACCTGCACGATCGAACGGGCGAGCCTTTCGCGGCGAGATTGTTTCGGAAGGACGGGCAGATTCTCTCCGTCGAAGTCCGCACGACCGCGGCAGTGCACGGCGGACTGACGGCGGCGGTGTCGGTGTTCCGCGACGTCACGGAGCGCAAGCAACTCGAAGATCAACTGCACCGCACGCTCCGTCTCGAAAGCCTCGGCACACTCGCCGCCGGGATCGCGCACGACCTCAACAACGTGCTCGCGCCCGTGATGTT
>DASVNL010000535.1:0-2210 GCA_036383875.1 Thermoanaerobaculia bacterium | reverse complement strand
CTCGTCGTGCTGCCGTCGGTCATCATCGCGTGGCTCATCACGCAGCGCGTGCCGTCGATCGCACGCGTGCTCGTCCTCGGATCGTTCGGCATTCTCGTGCTCGTGTGGTGGGGAACAGGGCTCGTCGCGTCGAAGCTCATTCTTCGTCCGACGCCCGCTGCTCCGATGACTGCCGCCATGCTGCAGCCGAACATCTCGCAGGAGATGCGCTGGAACGAAGCCAACGTCGCGACGATCTACAAAAAGATGATCGCGATGACGGAAGAGGCGGCGACGAAAGGTGCGAAGGTCGTCATCTGGCCGGAGTCGACGGTGCCGCTCTCGTACACCGAGACGGCGTTCTATCGCCAGTCGATCGAAGAGCTCTCGCGCCGCTACGACATCGACATCATCCTCGGCTCCGTCGCAACCGACGCGACGAATCCCAACCGCATCTGGAACTCCGCGTTCCTCGTGAGTCGCGGCAACACGATCGGCCACTACGACAAGATCCGCCTCGTGCCGTTCGGCGAGTACGTGCCGCTGCGACGCATGCTGTTCTTCGCGGAGAAGCTCGTGCATGCAGTGGGGGAGTTCGAGTTCGGTACGAACGAACATCCGCTCGCCGGCAAGATGCAGTACGGCCCGGCGATCTGCTACGAAGTCGTCTATCCGCAAATCACGCGCACGCAGGTGAAGAACGGCGCCGACGTGATCGTGACGATCACGAATGACGCGTGGTACGACGGCACATCCGCGCCCGCGCAGCATCTGTGGCAGGCGCGCATGCGTGCGGTCGAAGGCGATCGCTACATGCTGCGCGCAGGCACGACCGGCATCTCCGCATTCATCGATCCGACAGGGCAGGTCATCGAGTCGATTCCGATGGGTCGCGACGGCATCATCTACGCGAAGTTTCAGGCGCGCACGAGCGTCACGCCGTACATTCGCTTCGGCGACTGGTTTGCGTGGACGAGCGTGATCGTGGTACTGATCGCCCTGTTCTATGCGCGACGATATTCTCTCCACGATCAACGACCTCCGCGACCGCTCCCGTAACGTACGGAGCTATCTTTGACGTAGCCGGCGCTCGCCGCGCGCTCGATGAAGTCGAGCGCGAAATGTCCCAGCCCGGCTTCTGGGACGATCAGGAAAAAGCACAGGACGTCGGCCGCAAGCGCGCTCGCATCGAGAAGCGCATCGAGTCCGGTGCGTCCATCGAAGGAAAGGTCGAGGATCTCGACACGCTGCTCGAGCTGCAGAAGGAAGGCGAGAGTGTCGACTCGGATCTCGAGTCGCTCGTCGGCCAGCTCGAGACGGAGATCAACGCCGTCGAGCTGACGATGAAGCTCTCCGGCGAACACGATCTCCGCGATGCGATCGTGAACATCCATCCCGGCGCGGGCGGCACGGAGTCGCAGGACTGGGCCGAGATGCTGCTGCGCATGTATCTCCGTTACTGCGAACGCAAAGGCTGGTCGACGGAGATTCTCGAGTATCAGGCCGGTGAAGAAGCAGGACTGAAGAGTGCGACGGTGATGGTCCGCGGTGACTACGCGTACGGCTATCTGAAAGCGGAGACGGGCGTGCATCGCCTCGTGCGCATCTCGCCGTTCGACGCCGCGAAGCGACGTCACACGTCGTTCGCATCGGTCGCGACGATGCCCGACATCGACGACACGATCGAAGTCGAGATCAACGACAAAGACCTGCGCGTCGACACGTATCGCTCGAGCGGCGCCGGCGGCCAGCACGTCAACGTCACGGACTCGGCGATCCGCATCACGCACATCCCGACCAACACGGTCGTGACCTGCCAGAACGAGCGCAGCCAGCACAAGAATCGCGACACCGCGATGCGCATGCTCCGCGCGAAGCTCTACGCCCTCGAGCTCGAAAAGCAGCAGGTCGAAAACGCGAAGCTGGCCGGCGAGAAGAAAGAAATCGGCTGGGGCTCGCAGATCCGCTCGTACGTCCTGCAGCCCTACCAGCTCGTCAAAGACCTCCGCACCGGCCACGAATCCGGCGACCCGGAACGCATCCTCGACGGCGACCTCGACGAGTTCATCGAGTCCTGGCTCGCCGCCCAAGTGAGAAAGTCGGCGGATTGATGGAGCGGTTGGCAGTTGGCGGTTGGCGGTTGGCGGTTTTCACGCCGCTGCCTCCCGCCAGGACGGGCGTCGCACATTACTCGTCCATGCTCATTCCTGCGCTCGCAAGACTCGCGCAGG
>DASVNL010000534.1:0-14289 GCA_036383875.1 Thermoanaerobaculia bacterium | reverse complement strand
CAACTCATTGAAGTCGTGGCGCGCGCGTGACGTGAAGTCGTCGTACGGCGTCGGCATCTCCAGCTCGGCGCCGGTCTTCAGATCGATCAGCGTGAGATCCACCGCCGCGCCGCGATTGTGGCGCGAGCCCTTTGCGGGATCCGCGACGTAGTCCGGATTCTTGATCGGCTCCCACATCGCGACCGTCACGCGATACGGGCGGTACCCGTCGAACACCTTGATCCCGATGCCCTGCGGCGCGAGCTCACGCTGCACATCGGCGAGCGCCTGAGCGGCCGGTGCGCGCAGATAGGACTTTGCGACCGGATACAGCGTCGTCTTCATGAAGTTGTTCGGGGTCGCGTAGCGAACGTCGAGCGGAATGCCCAGCGACGCGAGATCGACGAGGCGCTTTTCAGGATCGGCAGCGGCGAGTTTCTCGTACGTCGCGCGATCCGGGACGACGTAGAGCTTCGGCGCGCTCGCACACGCGACGACGAGCAATACGGTGACAAAGTTGATCGCACGTTTCATGTCGCCTAATGTATCCGCCTCCATGGAGCTCGACATCTTCTTTTCGATTTGCCAGACCGACGTGCACGGCTACGTGCCGAGCGAGCGCGTGATGTTCGAGAACTTCTTCGAGCAAGTCGAGCTCGCCGACCGCCTCGGCTTCGGCACCGCCTGGGTCGCAGAAAGCCATCTCTCGACCGAAACGCAGAAGACCAATCCCGGCGCGGTCATCCCGCACTTCGTCGGCGAGATCGGCCTCAACACCGACATCCTGCAGCTCGCGCATCGCGTCTTCGCGCGCACGCAGCGCATCGGCGTCGGCTCCGCGATCATGAACATCCTCTGCAACGGCGGACCGATCGCCGCGGCGGAGCGCATCAAGACCTTCCTCGCGCTGCACGGCCTCGACGAGACCGAGAAGCGGCTGCTCACGATCGGCTTCGCGTCCGGACGCTTTCCATTCATCAACGTCCCGTACGGCATCGTGCCGCGCACGCCCGTCGAAGCGGCGGCGTGGCCCGTCGTGAAGAACAAGATCTTCGAAGAGGCGACGGAGATCTTTCTCCGGCTGCTCAAAGGCGAGACGCTCAGCTCGAAGGACATCGCGACACGCGCGCTGCGTCGCGTCGACTTCCGCGCCGACGCCGACTGGCAGCGCGTCGTCGACGCGTACGGTCAGTACGCCGACGAGATTCCGCTCGAGCCGCGCTGGCGCTTTCCGAACCTCAAGATCGTCCCGCAGGAATCGCGTATGGATCTGCTGCGCCTCTCGATCGGCTCGCACGACGCGGCGACGCAGATCTTCGCGAACACGATCCTTCCCGTCGGCGTGTTCAACCTCTCGATCACGCCCGGCGACGAGATCGAGAAAACCAACACGCGCATGCTCACGCACTACCACCCGGACGGCGGCGGCTGGCAGCGTCGCCTGATGCCGCGCACGGTGCTGGTGTTCATCAACGACGACAAGGAACAGGCGCAGGAGGAGGCGCGCGACGCGCTGTCGAACTACTGGCGCGCGCTCGAAGGGACGCTCGACGAAGAGAAGGTCCGTCGCGCGACGAACAACGCGCTGGTCGGCGATGCGGAGACGATCGTCGAACAGATGCGCGGCCGCTTCGATCCCGCGGACCGGCTCATGCTCTGGTTCGACTTCAATAATCACGACTCCAAACGCGTCATGAAAAACATGTCTGATTTCATGACGAAAGTTGCTCCTCATTATGTCTAGCGATTTGATCGACACGATAACGTTCGACGAAAACGCTGCGCCGAATTTCGCACGGGCAATGCCGAACTGGCAGCCGCTCGTCGAGTACCGCCGCAACGGCGTCGCGGAGAACACCATCCACGGCGCGGTGTCGTGGGTCACGGGCAAGACGCTGCTCTACTCGTTCGGCGGCAACGTCGAGGTCTACGGACGCTCGATGGTCAAGCCGATCATGATGAAAGTCTTCGCGCGCGACTTCGCCAGCGCGCTGAACGGTGAGCAGCAGGCCATCTCCGTCGCGTCGCATAACGGCGACGCCGAACACGTCGCGGCCGCGCGCTCGATTCTCCTGGAAGGGGAGTTCGGCCTGATGCAGACGCCGCTCGACGTGCCGCTCGTGCAGTTCGGCCGTCAGGTGCGCCGCCCGCGCCGCTGGTATCACTGCTGTTCCGGCGAGCACGCCGCGATCCTCAAAGGCTGCAAACTGCGCGGCTGGCGTCGCGTCGGCTACGTCTGGCCGCACCACCCGTTTTTCCAGGAGTACCTCGCCTACATCAAAGGCGTCCTCGGCCCCGAGTGGAAGACCGGCACGATCGCGAAGGACGGCTGCGGCCTGCCGACGGTGTCGATGACAGTCACGGACCTCGCGCGTCTCTTCGCGAACCTCGTCACCGAGAAAGACGCCGACTGGATCTGGAACGCGATGATCGAGCACCCCGACCTCATCGGCGGCTTCAATCGTCTCGACTCGACGATCCTCAAAGCATGCGGCGGCCGCGTGCTCGCGAAGGAAGGCGCGGACGGCCTCCTCGGCCTCTCGATCGAACATCCCGAGTTCCCCGAAGGCCTCGGCGTGGTCGTGAAAATCGCGCACGGCTGGAACCCACAGGCAACCTGGTACATCGCCCGCTACATCCTCGGCGTGCTCGGCTTCGAATTCCGCAATCCGTACAAACTGCGCCGCCAGAAGGCGTTCATCGTCCCCGAAGTCATCCCGCCGCAGTTGCGCGAACGGATGACGAAGATCGTGCCGTGGGACTCGTGGGATCCGGACATCGATCGCTGGGAGTTTGACCCGGAGACATTCATTGCGCCTCGGTAACTTCATCGACGGCCAGTTCGTCGCGCCCGTCTCGAACGCGTACTTCGACGACGTCGAGCCGGCGACCGGCAAAGTCATCGCGCAGATTCCGGACAGCGACGCGAAAGACGTCGACGCTGCGGTCGCCGCGGCGAAGCGCGCGTTTCCGATGTGGTCGAAGACGCGCACCGAGGAGCGGTCGCGCATTCTGCTGAAGCTCGCGGACCTCATCGAGCAGAACCTCGACGATCTCGCACAACTCGAGAGTCGCGACAACGGCAAGCCGGTGTCGCTCGCGAAGCGCATGGACATCCCGCGCGCCGTCGCGAACTTTCGCTTCTTCGCGACGGCGATTCTTCATCACGCGTCCGAAGCCCACGTCACCGACAACGTCGCGCTGAACTACACGCTGCGACAGCCGATCGGCGTCGCGGGTTTGATCTCGCCGTGGAACCTGCCGCTGTATCTGCTGTCGTGGAAAATTGCGCCGGCGATCGCGAGCGGCAACACGTGCGTCGCGAAACCATCCGAGCTCACTCCGCTCACCGCGCATCGACTGGCGGAGTTGTCGCTCGAAGCGGGACTGCCGGCGGGCGTGATGAACATCGTGCACGGCTACGGCGCGAAGGCCGGCGCGGCGATCTGCGAACATCCCGACGTCCCGCTGATCTCGTTCACGGGCGGCACGGTCACGGGCGCGCGCGTTGCGGCCGCGGCGGCGCCGATGTTCAAGAAACTCTCGCTGGAGCTCGGCGGCAAGAATCCGAATCTGATCTTCGCCGACGCCGATCTCGACGAGGCAATCAAAACCTCGATCTCGTCGAGCTTCGCGAATCAGGGCGAGATCTGTCTGTGCGGCTCGCGCATCTTCGTCGATCGCGCGATCTACACGCAGTTCGTCGACCGGTTCGTCGACGCGACGAAGAAGCTGCGCATCGGCGATCCGACTGACGCCTCGACGGACGTCGGCGCGCTGATCAGCGAGGGGCATCTGCAGAAAGTCAGCGGCTACCTGCACCTCGCGAAAGAGGAAGGCGGGACGATCGTCACGGGCGGCACGCGCGTCGATCGCGACGGCTTCTTCCTCGAGCCCGCAGTCATCACAGGACTCGGCAGTGACTGTCGCGTTTTGCAGGAAGAAATCTTCGGCCCCGTCGTGACCATCACGCCGTTCGACAGCGACGACGAGGCCGTGCGTTTCGCGAACTCGACGCGCTACGGCTTGTCGGCAACAGTCTGGACGCGTGACTTGCAGCGCGCGCATCGCGTCGCGGCGGAGTTGCACGCGGGCACGGTGTGGATCAACTGCTGGCTGCTGCGCGATCTG
Source organism: Thermoanaerobaculia bacterium (assembly GCA_036383875.1). Lineage (GTDB taxonomy): Bacteria > Acidobacteriota > Thermoanaerobaculia > Gp7-AA8 > Gp7-AA8 > QHVT01. The sequence goes on along the minus strand of DASVNL010000534.1, from coordinate 10,179 downwards.
CGCGTGCCGTTCGGCGGGATGAAGGACAGCGGCGTCGGCCGCGAAGGCGGATTCGAGTCCCTGACGTTCTTCACGGAAGCAAAAAATGTCTGCGTGAAATTGACCTGATGGAACGAGTGAAACCATGAGCAAAGGCGAAATCGTCGGTGGCGTTCTCGCGCCGCATCCTCCTCACATCGTCTATGGCGAAAACCACTGGCGTAACGAGCCCAAGTCCGAATGCGGCTGGGAAGTGCTGCGCTGGGGCTATGAGCGTGCGCGCAAGCATTTCCTCGCCAAAAAACCGGACGTAATCCTCGTCCACTCGCCGCACTGGCAAACCGTGATCGGCCACCATTTCCTCGGACTGCCCGAATTTCACGGCCTGTCCGTCGATCCGATCTTCCCGAATCTCTTCCGCTTCAAGTACGACCTCAAAGTCGACGTCGAATTGGCGGAAATGATCGCGGAGGAGGGGAAGGAGATGGGACTCATCACGAAAATGATGAGAAACCCGCACTTCCGCGTCGATTACGGCACGATCGTCTCGTGCCACATGATGAACCCCGACTGGGACATCCCCATCGTCGGCATCTCCTCGAACAACTCTCCCTATTACTTCTCCAACGAGATGGGCCAGGCCCAAATGGTCCACCTCGGCCAGGCCACAAAGCGCGCAATTGAAAAGAGCGGCAAGAAAGCCGTTCTCCTCGCGTCAAACACGCTATCGCACCGCCACTTCACGACGGAGCCCGACATCCCCGAAGACATGTCCCGCGAGCACGTTTATGAACACTCGGGATATCTCTGGGACATGCAGGTCATCGACCTGATGCGCAAAGGCCGCACAAAAGAATTGATCGCCATCCTCCCCGAATTCATGGACCACGCCGTGAGCGAAGTCAAAGCGGGATCGCTCGCGTGGATGCTCAGTGCCTTGGATTTCCCCGAATATCCGGCCGAGGTTTATGGATATTGGACCGTCATTGGCACAGGCAACGCCGTGGTTGGGTGGGATCCGGTGTTGCGCGAGGGGGCGGTGTCGCATGTATGAGTGCGGAATTGAAAATTGAAAATTGAAAATTGAAATCAGGCGATGGAGAGCGGTAAAGGTGCCGACTTGCGGGAGCGGGCGTTTGAGTTTGGGGTTGCGGTGCTCGGGATGCATCGGTATTACTTCAAACGAGAGCCGGCGCTGCAGCAGACGATGCGACAAGCGGCAAATGCCGCGACGAGCATTGGCGCCAATCTCGAAGAGGCGGATGCTGGGCAGAGTCGCGCTGATTTCATATCGAAATGCAGTATCGCCCTCAAGGAAGCTCGAGAGACACGATATTGGCTTCGGGTCATCTCGAGATTCATCAAAGCTGATCGACTTGACGAACTGATTCAAGAATCCACAGAGTTGATCGCCATCCTCACGACGATCGTACGAAAGAGCAGAGCCCAATGAACGACCAGCGCGCAACCGGAGCAATTTTCAATTTTCAATTTTCAATTTTCAAATCCGAAAGGATCACGCAGTGATCCTGAAGGCGTACATCGTTCCCGGCCAGCCGCATCCGCTTCTTGCACCCGAAAAGAACGCCGGGTGGGCATCGCTGCGACGCAGCTACGAGGCCGTGGGGCGCGAGATTGCGAAGTCGGACGCGGAGTTGATTCTCGTCTATTCGACGCAGTGGTTTTCGGTCATTGGGCATTTGTTTCAGATCGATCCGAAGCCGAAGTGGACGCTCGTCGATCCGAATTGGTATGAGTTCGGGGAGATTCCGTATGAATTTCGGATCGATCCGGAATTTGGGAAGTTGTATGCGCGGCTTTGTAAAGAGCACGGCATGCAGGCGGCCACTGTTGCGTACCACGGATTTCCGATTGATACCGGGACGGTCGTCGCGTTGAAGTTGCTCAATCCCGACAATGCCATTCCGGCGTCGGTCGTGTCGTGCAATATCTACGCGGAACGCGAAGAAACGCGCGCGCTGGGATTTGCGGGGCGCGCGGCCATTGAGGCGTATGGGAAGAAGACCATCGTCGTTTGTGTGACGAATCTCTCCAATCGGTATGAAGTCGCGGAGATCGATCCGGCGCACGACAAGATCTCGTCGTCGAAGGATGACGAGTGGAACCGCAAGCTGCTGGAGATGTTCGGCGAGGGGCGGCTCGAGGACGTGGCGCAGGTCGCGCGCGACTTCGCACGCGAGGCCAACGCGGACATGAACTTCAAGGCCATCTGGTGGCTCGGCGCGGTGATGGGCGAGAACAATCGCTATGACGGCAAGGTCTGGGATTACCAGGCCGTGTGGGGCACGGGCAACGCAATCGTCGAGCTGACGCCGAACGACCGGAAGCAGATGGAGTGGGAGAAGGAGTTCGACGAGGGACCGCTGCCGACCTTCGCGGCGGGGACGGGACTCGAGTCACACAATGTGTTGGCCGAGGGGCCGGATACGCATCGGGAGAGCGAGATGTCGTCGCAGAGCGCGACGGTTGCGACGCCACAGGAATCGCCGGACATCATTCGCACCGACAAAGCGCCGAAGCCGGTCGGACCGTATCCGCATGCGCGCCGCGTCGGCGACATGCTCTTCCTCTCCGGCATCGGACCGCGCACGCCGGGCACGGGCGAGATCCCGGGACTGCTTCGCGACGGTGCGGGCAGCGTGATCGGCCACGACATCGAAGTGCAGACGCGCGCGTGTCTCGAGAACATCAAGACCATTCTCGAAGCCGCGGGCTCCTCGCTGGAGAAAGTGCTCGACGTGACGGTTTATCTCACCGACATGCAGCGCGATTTCCAGACCTTCAATCGCATCTACGCCGAATACCTCGGCAACGTGCAGCCCACTCGGACCACCGTCGGCGTCGACTCGCTGCCGACCCCGATTGCCATCGAGCTGAAAGTGATCGCCGCGGCCTAGTACGCGGCGATCAGCCTCTGCGCGGCGGCTTCGTAGCCGAACAACATCGAGCGTTCGACGACGGACTCGCGCAAGTCCTGCGCGAGCAGCGTCTCCGCAAGTGCGGCGAGCGCCTCGGGAGTCGGCTCCGCTGCGACATGCGCGGGTCCGGTGAGTGCGGCGACGCCTTCGATCGGGAACGTCGCCGGCGGAACGCCGCACGCCATCGCCTCGAGCACAGCGCGATGTCCTTCGTCTGAACCTTTCGCCGTGAACAGCAACAGGTCCGACGCGCGATAGTGCTCGGCGAGATCGTCCTCGTGGTAGCCGGCCCAGACCACGCCTTCCGTGATCTCCAACTCCGCGGCGAGCAACTCGAGCGCGGGACGATGCTCGCCGTGGCCGATGATCATCAGCCGGCACGCGACACGTTTACGCAGCAGCGCGAACGTCCGCAGCGCGTCTTCGAATCCGCGACCCTTCGACAACTTGCCGATCACCGTGACGATCTTCTCGTCCGCGTCGATGCCTTGCAGCGCGCGCGCGTTCGGGCCGGTCGCGGTGAACTGGCGATGATCGAGCGGCGGCGGCGTGAAGATCGCGGTGCGGCGTGCGAGCGCGGGTGCGTCGCGAAACTCATCGTTGATGACGAACAGCAACTCCGTGCGATGGATGAGCGACTTCGTGAGCACGTCCGTGCGCAGCACGCGTCGCGAGTGGAACGTCCGCGCGAGGCGGATGCGCGTCTCGCGCGTGACGAAGCGCGCCAGCCAGTGGTCGTGCGTGAGATGCGTGTGGATCACGTCGAATCCGTGGCGCGCGACCATGCGATCGATCGCAGCCTTGCTGCGCGCGAACGCGATCGGGTTCTGCGACTTCTCGATCAGCGGATGCGCGAAGTCGTAGCGCCCGAGCTTCACCTCGAGCTTGTAGCCGCCGACATACGCGTAGTGCGCATCGACGCCCGCGGCGCGCAGCGCTTCGACTTCGGCGAACGCCGGCGCGGCCGCGCCGGTCCAGCGATTTCCCGCTGCGAGATGGAGGACTTTCAATCTGCGATCTGCCGTCTGATATATTCGCGCGCCATGGCCGTCGACCAGGAACTGCTCGAGATTCTAGCCTGCCCCCTCTGCAAGGAGGAGGTGAAGCTGGTGCCGCTCGCCGAAGCGCGGCGTGCCTCCGTCCGCGAGAAGTTCCGCGAGAAGTTCCGCAACGAGGAGCCGGTCGTCGAGCAGGGGCTCCAGTGCGTGAAGTGCGGCCGCGTCTATCCGATCGTGAGCGACATCCCGGTCATGCTCGTCGAGGAAGCGTTCGAAGAGAACTGAAGGGTTTGGGATGAAGGACGAGCTGCATCCCGCGCTCCTCGTCCGCTGTAGCGCCTTTCTCTACATCGCGCACATCCTCCTCCTCGGCAAGATCGCACTCCTCGAGCTCACCGCGTTCTGGTGCATCTTCTATCTCTGCTGGTCGATCGCGCGGCGTGAGGCGCGGTTCTCGTTTCACATCCTCTACTTCCCGCTGATCGTCTACGGCCTGGCGTCGACGCTCTCCGCACTCGCCGCGCGCGATCGCGTGCATGCGTACGGCGAGGCGATGCTCTGGTTCAAGATGCTGATCTTCCCCGCAGCGCTGATGTTGCTGCGCGAAGTGCCGCGGCTGCGCGAGTGGCTGCTGTACGTCTACGCGATCTTCGGCGGAGGCATCGCGTGCTGGGGCTTGCTCGAGTTCGTGTTCGAACGGAAGCGCGACCTCGAACATCGCATCAACGGCCCGGTGTCGCACGTCATGACGTTCTCCGGCCTGCTGATGACGATGTCGCTCGTGTTCCTCGTGCTGTGGTGGCACCAGCGGAAGCATTGGCAACTCGCGGTCGTGATCACGACGACGATCGCGCTCGTCCTGACTTACACGCGCAGCGCGTGGCTCGGCTGGATGGCCGCGGTGCTCGTGCTGATCTTCGCGACGCGCGCGCGGCGTCTGGCGTTGTACCTCGCGCCGATCGCGTTGCTCGTCATCACGTTCCTGCCGCTGCCGATCTTCGGGCGGCTGATCTCCACGTTCGACTTCGAGCAGACGTCGAACTTCGATCGCATTCGGATGACCGAGGCGGGCGTTGAGATGATTCGCGACTACCCGGTCCTCGGCGTCGGTCCGGCGAACGTGAAGGACGAATACGCGCTCTATCGCAAGCACGACGCGCCGCGTGCGCGTCCGCCGCACCTTCACAGCAACATCATTCAGCTCTGGGCCGAGCGCGGCATCCTCGGGCTCGCCGCGTACATCACGTTCATCGCCCTGTTCCTCCGCGAGTGCATCCGCGCGTGGAACACCCCGCGGAAGATGTGGGGACAGGCCGGGATCGCGGTGATGGTCGCGCTGGCGGTGGCCGGGTTGTTCGAGTTCAACTTCGGAGACACCGAGGTCTTCTTTTTGATGCTGAATGTGATGGCGTTCATCCTTGCGTGGATCGAGCAGCCTGAGCCGCGGACGAATACGGCCGTCCCCTCCCTTGTTCCGGCGACAACGTGAGAGCCGCTCCCGAGAGGAGCGCCGCACCCTAAGAACCTTTTTGTCATGTCCGCGTCCAAAGGCAGAGAACCGGGAATGAAGCACCTGAGCGATCAGGAACTGATGCGTATCGTTCAGGCGGGCGACTACTCCCCGGCCTCAGAGATTTACGACCGTTACAGCGGAAGGATCTACAACTTCGCGTTCCGATTTCTGAAGAACGCGGAGGCCGCAGAAGACGCGACGCAGGAAGTGTTCGTCAAGATGCTGAAGCATGCGAACCAGTTCCAGGGCGATGCAAAGCTTTCCACGTGGTTGTTTTCCATCACCGCCAACTGGTGCCGGGATCATCTGCGGAAGGCCGACAACAAGATCAAGGAGAGCGATGACGTCCTCGTCCAGCTCCCGACGTCGAGTGAGCATGCGCCGGACCGGAACCTGGAACGCCGCGAGGACGAACAGCGCGTGCGGCGCGCGCTCGAGGCACTGACGCCCGAGCAGCGGGAGGCGATTCTTCTGTCGCGGTACCAGGGGTTGTCGTATGCGGAGATCGCACAGATCGCCGGATGCAGCGAAGGGGCGGTCAAAACCCGCGTCTTCCGCGCGATGGAAACGTTGAAAAAGACGCTCATGGCAGAGATGGGCGGAGGTGACCGATGTCTGAATGCAGTGCCTTGAGAGAAAGCATGCCGCTCCTGCTGACCGAGTCGCTCGACCCGGTGCGGCGTGAGCTGACGCATCAGCACATCGAGTCGTGCGCCGTCTGCGGTGCCGAGTGGGACGCGTACAAAGAGACGTGGTCGATGCTCGGCGACCTTTCCGAAGTCGAAGTTCCGGCTCGCGTGAAGGCGAAGTTCATGGCCGCCGCGGGACTGGGCCAGGCGGTCGTCCAGACCCGAACCGAAGAGAAAGCGGCGCCGGCGAACGTCGTCCCGTTTCAGCGCCGCAAGGCGTTCCAGTGGCTCGCGCAGGCCGCCGCCGTCGTCGTGATCGCGGGCGGCTCGTACTTCGCGGGCAGCAAATCCGAGACCCCGGCGCAGAGTCCGGCGTCCGAGCCCGCGCGCATCACTGGCGTGAGCATGGTGCCGAGCCACAATGCAATCACGCCGGTCTCGCTGTCCGAGACGCGCGTGCTCGATGCCGAGTCGCTCAGCCCTGAGATTCAGGGTCGTCCGAACATCAACAACGTGCAGTTCGTCGACTCCGATCCGAGCGACGACAAGATCGGCGTCTCGTTCGACGTCACCTCGCGCTGGACCGTCACCGGCAACCCGCGCGACAAGAGCCTCGTGCGTCTCTTCTCGTACATGATGGAGACCGAGGGCTCGGCGGCGCCGCGCAGTGGCGCGATCGAATCCGTCCGGCGCATGTACTCCGATCCGTCCAACGCCGATCCGGAGATCGCCAACGCGCTCGCGAAGATCCTGCGCAACGACGAACAGCATGAAGGCGTGCGACTCCGCGCGGCTGACACGCTGACGACGCTGCCCGCGTCGGGCTCACTCGAAACGCGCCAGGCGCTCATCGAGGCCCTGAAGAGCGATCCGAATCCGTCTGTGCGCATCAAGGCTGTCGAAGCGCTCGCGAATCTCGCCCGCAACGGCGAGGCGCTCGATCCGGCCGCCGTCGACACGCTCCGTCAGAAAGCATCGCAGCAGGACGAGAACGCGTATGTCCGCGTCAAAGCCGCGGAAGCGCTGAGCAACATCAAGTAAGCAACGATGATCATTCGAGCTCTCATCACCGCGGCCCTCGTCGGGTCCACCATCGCGGCAACGGCCGCGCCGGTGAAGAAGACGTACCGCGCGAGACAGAAACTGGCGATTCAGTCGGGCGGCACGTTCGTGCTCGACAACCCGGTTGGCAACGTGCAGATCGTGGGTTCGACCACCGCGGAAGCGGAAGCGGTCGTGACGCGCGTGATCACGGGAACGGACGACGACGCGGCCGAAGTGGGTCGCAAGAACACGACGACGGTCATCGGCGGCGACGAGCGCATGCGCGTCGCGCGCACCGTCATCACGACGCCGCCGAAAGGCTGGTCCGCGAACGTGCTGTGGCAGGTGACGCTGCCGAAGAACGTTTCCGTACGCGTCGTCTCCCGCGTCAGTCAGACCATTCAGATCAAAGACATCCTCGGCGGCATCTACGTCCGCAACGTCAACGGCACCGTCGTGCTCGAGAACGTCGCGGCCGCGGCCACCGTCGAGAGCATCAACGGCTCGATCATCTACAGCACCGCGCAGCCGCGCGGCAACGCTTTGCTCTCGACCATCAACGGCAACATCACCGCGACCCTCGCGCCCGATGCGGACTTCCGCTGGAACGCCGAGTCGCTCGCGGGCGACATCCTCACGAACTTTCCCGCGCGCGGCGCGTTCACGAACACGACGTTCGTCAGCGTCGTCAATGCGCCCGGCGGCCCGAGCATCACGACGCTCTCCGCGATGGGCACCATCCGATTGCTCACGACCGGCGCTCCTGTGTCGGCGGCGCAGTCGATCAAGCGTCCGCTGAAGAGCAGCGTCGTCACGAGCGGCATGATGAGCGCGAGCACCGGCGCGCCGAAGCCCGAAGTCAGCGGCGGCGTGTACAAGTACGCCACGAACATCGGCGACGTGCGCGTGCCGGAGATTGCGGGCAGCACCGAGATCACCACCGGCGCAGGCGTCGTGCAACTCGGCTCCGTGTCGGGTTACGCGAAAGTCGTTTCGTTCGGCGGACCGCTGCAGCTCGGCGAAGTCTCCGGGCCGATCAACGCGTCGACGCGCGCCGGCGACATCCTCGTCGACTCTGCACGTCGCGGCGGCGTGCTCTCGACGAAGGGCGGCACGATTCGTCTGCTTTACACGAGTGGTCCGACGCGACTCGAGTCCGGCGGCGGCGACATCATCGTTCGTCAGGCCGCGGCTCCGATTCAGGCCGAGACGCGCTCCGGCGACATCTCCATCACGCTCGATCCCGGTCTGAAAACCGAGAAGATCACCGCGATGACCATGAAGGGCAACATCGTCCTCAACGTGCCGGCGCGATTCGCGGCGGACGTCGACGCGACGATCGAAACGCTCGATGCGAATGCCGACACGATCGTCTCCGATCTGCCGGGACTCGCGATCAGCCGCCAGCCGATCGACGGCGGACGCACACGCATCCGCGCGACCGGCAAGATCAACGGCGGCGGCGAGCGCGTGACGTTGCGCGCCATCGGCGGCGACGTGCGCATCACGACGGCCGGCATCACGCCGACGATCGTCGCGCCGAAGTGATGGCCTTGCCTGTCATCCCGCGCGAGAGCGCGGGATCCCCTTCCGACGGAGCACGCCTCGTGCATTTGCAGGGGATCCCGTGCTGTTGCACGGGATGACACAGACTTCTCACGGGACGCGCAGGCGACACCAACTGCTTGGTGTAGGATTCGCGCCCTGGACACCAACCCAGGAGGCAGAATTTGAGATCCTTTCTTTACGGATTCATGATGTTGGCAGCGGTCGCCTGTTCCGGCACCGACTCCGCAACGACGTCGAGCGACACGACTGCAACCGTCGCCACGGAGACCACCGCATCGCAGCCCGCGCCCACCGAGACGCCGATGACTTCGGCAGCACCGGCCGCGGAGCAGGAGGAGAAATCGATGAGCAGTTATGAGAACAAGGTGGTCGAGTTGCACACCACCGCCGGCGAGATCGACATCCGCTTCTTTCCGGACGTCGCGCCGAATCACGTCAAGAACTTCATCGATCTCGCGAATAAGGGCTTCTACAACGGCACGAAGTTCCATCGCGTGATCCCGGGTTTCATGATTCAGGGCGGCGATCCGAACACGATCTCCGGCAACCCGGCCACGTGGGGCACGGGCGGCTCGCCCAACAACGTGAAGGCGGAGTTCAACACGGTTTCGCACAAGCGCGGCATCGTCTCGATGGCTCGCTCGCAGAGCCCGGACAGCGCGTCGTCGCAGTTCTTCATCGTCGTCGCCGACTCGACGTTCCTCGATCGCCAGTATTCGGTGTTCGGCCAGGTGACGAAGGGCATGGACGTCGCGGACAAGATCGTCAACGCACCGAAGGGCGCGCAGGATCGGCCGAACGAGCCGGTGACGATCACCAAGGCCGTCGTTCGCGACGCGACGGACGCTGAAAAGGGTCCTACCCCGAAATAGGGTTTCGTGAGCTCTCTTCCGCCCGACGCGGCGCAGTATCTCGACCAGTGGCTCGGCCCCGGCACCGTCGCCCGCCCCCTCGCAGGCGACGCCTCGGTTCGTGCCTACTATCGAGTGACCGCTCCCGACGGGCGCACCTGGATCCTTGCGTATTACCCCGAGGAAGTGCGCGGCCAGCTCGCGCGCTTCCTCGCTTCGTATGAGGCGGTTGCGCCGCACGCGCGACTCCCCGAAGTCCTCCATCACTGCGACCTCGCCGTCCTGCAGAACGACGTCGGCGATCGGACGCTGTACGACGTCCTGCACGACGACCGCGGCGAAGGCCTGCGCCTCTATCACGACGCGATCGACCTGCTCGCGGACTTCCAGCAATCGGGCGATCGCGGCCTGAACGCGCCGTTCACCGCTGAGTTCTTCATCAACGAGCTGGCGATGGCCCGCGAGTTCTATGTCGAGAAGCTGATGGGCGGCGATGGTGCCGCGCTGGAACCCTACGCGAAATCGATCTGCGAGAACGTCGCGCGACATCCGTACGTGCTATGTCATCGCGATTATCACGGCCAGAATATCCACGTCGTAAATGATGCGCTTTATCTGATCGATTATCAGGACCTGAGAATGGGTCCGGATACGTAC
>DASVNL010000533.1:0-5785 GCA_036383875.1 Thermoanaerobaculia bacterium | reverse complement strand
CCGTGCGTCGGATTCGGTCCGACGATGTTGCCGAAGCGATAGATCCACGCGGTGATGTCGTAATTGTGTGCGAACGCGGTGATGAGCGTCTCGCACGCGACCTTGCTCGCTGCGTACAGCGAGATCGGCAGGATCGGGCCGTAGTCTTCAGGCGTCGGCATCACGGTCGGCTCGCCGTACACCGCGCCGCTGCTCGAGAAGACGATCTCTTTGATCTCCGCGCGGCGCATGGCCTCGAGGAGGTTGTACGTGACGAGCGTGCCGCCTTTGAGATCGAAGTCCGTGTACTTCGTGCCGAAGCTGATGTCGCTGTTCGCGGCGAGGTGCCACACGCGATCGGGCTTCGTCTCTGCGACGAGTTTCACGACGTTATCGAGATCGAGGAGATCGAGCTCGTGGAACGTGAAGTTCGGATGCTTCGCGACGTACGCGCGCTTGCCGAGAAAGAAGTTGTCGGCGCCGACGACTTCGTCGCCGCGGCTCAGGAGTCGCGGGATGAGATTCGAGGCGATGAACCCGGCCGCGCCGGTAACGAGAATCTTCAAATTTCCTCCGGGAGTTCGAGCTTTGCGCGCGTGCGCGCCAGCTCGTCGGGGGTGCCGATGTCGCAGAAGTCGTGGTCGACGATCTCCCCTTCGAGATCGCCGTGCTCCGCGAGATTCGCGTAGACGATCTCTTCAAACGAGCACGCGCCCGCATCAGGCAACAGATCGATCGTCGAGTTCTGCATGACTGCAAAGCCTGCGTCGACGTACGGCAGCTCGGGTGCGTGTTTGTCGAAGCGGACGACGAGGCCGTCCGAGACGTCGCTGTTGCCGGTGGTGATCTTCGGGTAGACCGCGAGGCAGTTGGTCACGTGCTGCTGCACGAAGCGATCGTAGTCGAATCGGCGGAGCACGTCGCCGAACGTGAGGATGAAGCGCTCGCCGAGGTGCGCGCGCGCCTCGCGCAACGCGCCGCCGGTGCCGAGCGGTTCGCGCTCGCGGCTGTACGCGAGGCGAATCCCTCGCGACGCGCCATCGCCAAAATGCGCCTCGATGACTTCGTGCTTGAAGCCGGTGAGCAGCACGAAGTCGCGCAGTCCGCAGTCAGCAAACGACTGGATCACGCGCTCGAGGTACGGGCGTCCACCGACTTCGATCATCGGCTTCGGGACGTCGCGCGTGAGCTCGCCGAGGCGTGTACCGAAACCGCCGCAGAGCACGGCGACGGTCACGCGCGTTTGAGGCGCGTCGTTTAGGCGCGCGTCTTGATGGATCGCGCCCACCACAACCTCTTGAACGTCCAGATCGTGCTGGACCAGCGATGCAGCGTCGTCGTGCCGATGCGCTCGCGATAGTCGATCGGAATCTCGAGCGTCTTGAAGCCGCGTTTGAATGGGATTACATACATGTCGACCGGCAGCGCGGGACCTTTCTCGATCCACTGCACCTGGTCGATCATGCTCTTGCGATACGCGCGCATGCCGCTGTGCACGTCCGTCGTCTTCAGTCCGTGCATGACGCGCGCGCCGAGTGCGAACAGACGATTCGCGAGAAAGTTCGCGAACGGCATCGCGGCCGGACGGCGCCACGTGCGCGTCGTGTTGACCAGGTCGTAGCCTTCGTCCATGTGCTTCATCAGCTCGGGGATGACTTCGACCGGATACGTGTCGTCGCAGTCGAGCGTGATGACCACGTCCCCGTGAGCCTCGCGCACGGCGCGATTCATGGCCGGTCCGTAGCCCTGCGGCGGAAATTGTTTGATGACGCGCGCGCCGAGCTCTTCTGCGATCTCGGCGGTGCGGTCTTTGGAGGAATCGACGAGAAGGATCTCAGCGTCGGGGGCGACGCGGCGAATGTCGTGAATGACTTTCGCCACCGCCCCTTCCTCGTTCATGGTGATCATCGACACGGTCAGTTTCATTGGGCTCGCTTTGCTTCGTAGATCATCTGAAAGGCCAGCATGCCCGGCCAGAGCGACGCGACGGCGCGCTCGATCGGATACGCGGTTTTGAGGTAGAGCTGATACGGCTTCGATTTGAGCAGCGCGTCCGGCGACTGCTCACCCGCGTTCGCATCCCCGCGCGACAACACTTTCTTCGCGAGCGGCACGAACGGACGGACGAGGCCGGGGTTGTACACGGTCTTGACCGGCGTGAGTCCGGCCTGGCCGAGGAGCCACTTCGCGGATTTGCGCGTGAAGAAGCGGAGGTGCGTGCGATCGAGGACGCCCGTTTCTTCGTAGTCCCACTTGCCCGCGAGATGCGCGAGTCGCACGGACCAGAGTCCGACGTTGGGCAGCGACACGATGACGCTGCCGCCCGGTGCGAGCGCGTCGAGGTAACGCTTCAACACACCGACGGGCCACGGCACGTGCTCGAGCACGTCGGCGAAGATGATCGCGTCGAACTGCAAGCCCGCGAGCGGCGCCGTCACGAGGTCGGCGTGAATCATCCGCGAGATGCGTTTCGAGCCGACTTCGCACGCGACCGCGCTCGACTCAATACCCGTGACGTCGTTGCCGCGTTTCTGAATGTGCTCGCTCGTCGTCGCGAATCCGCAGCCGACGTCGAGCACGCGCAGTCCGCGGCGCTTGCCCCACAGGCGGAGCAGGCCCCAGTTCACGTCCTCGAAATATTGGTAGGACGCGTTTTCATCCATGGCGCACGGGGCTGAGCTCCTCAGCCAGGTTCAACGCGCGCTCGACGCACACGTCGGAGTTGATGTAGTCGAATTGAGCGAAGCGGCCGAGAAGGCGCATGCCGGCGCGCGCGACGGCGTCGCGCATCTCGGTCACGTTCTTCCGATACTCGAGGTCGTAGACCGGATAGCCGTACAGGAATCGCGCGACGCGTTTGTAGACGATGCTCGCGGGATCGACGAAGCCGATGCGCGCGACGTCCGCGATGATTCGCTCGGTGAGCGTCGCGTCGTCCATCTCCCAGACGCCGTCCTCGCCCGCGTTCGTCGTGATCTCGGCCATGATCGACGAGCCGCCCGGCGGCACGCACTCACTGCCGAACGCCTTCGGAAACGAGAGGCGATGGAAGAGGATCTGCGGATCGGGAACGTAGAGCGCGGTGTAGTTGTGGCCGGGATCGGTGTTGCAACCGATCAGCACATTGACGAGCGAGTTGTAGCGCAGCTTCGCCAGCCACTCCTTCGCGTCGTCCGGCGCGTCCTTCCAGATCTTGATCAGCTCGTGAATCGGGATGGTGTTGACGAGCGTGCGATACCAGCGCTCTTCGCCATCCTCCGTCTCGACGCGCCAGCCTTCGCCGTCTTTCTCGACGCTCGTGACGGTCGTGTTGAGGCGGATGTCGCCGCGCACCTGCTTCGCGAACGCGTGCACGATCGCCTCGAAGCCGCCGCGCGTCGGGTACGAGTAATACAACTGATGGAGGTAGCCTTCGGTCGAGATGCCGATCGCGGACTTGATGACGTCGGCGACGGGCGGCTTGGGGATGCGCTCGACGAATTCGAGGCCGATCTTCTTCGCGTCGTAATTCCAGATCTTCTCGTTGTACGGGATGAAGTACTTCTCGGAGATGCCGGCGCCGAAGGTCTTGTACGACCAGTCGGAGAGGCTGACGACCGGATCATTCGCGCGCGGATTCTCGATGTAGCCGTAGAGGCACTCGAAGTTGTCTTCCTTCGGCAGCGCGGCGAGGTCGTTCTCGAACGGATACTTTACGAGCTGGCCTTTGTAGTAGATGCGATTCTCGCGGCGATTCTGATGAACGTTGTCGCCGAGGACGGAGATCATCAGGTTCAGCACGTCTTTGTTCTTACTGAACATGATGTGCGGGCCGGCCGCGTCGAAGGTGAAGCCGTCTTCGACGATCGTCGCGCAGAGGCCGCCGATGGTGTCGCGCTTCTCGAGGATCTCGACGTCTTCGCCGAGTCGCGACGCGAGTGCGATCGCGGAGATGCCGCCGCCGAGAATGCCGATCTCTCTGCGAATCACGCGGACTCCATGATGGCCATCGACTTGTGCGGCGACAAAAATCCATGCCCCATCTGCGCCACCACCTTCGTCCCCTCGGGCTCAATCGTGTAGTGCATGCGCGGCATCTTCTGCTCGTCCATGAATCGTTCGAGGTCCGCGCGATTCTTCGGGCAGTACAGCATCAGGAATCCGCCGCCGCCCGCGCCGATGATCTTGCCGCCGAGGACGCCGAAGCGCTGGCGGACTTCGTCGTAGATCTGATCGACTTTCGCGAGCGAGATCTTCTTCGACATCCGTTTCTTGTTCTGCCAGTGCTCGTCGAGCATCTGTCCCCATGAGTCGAAGTTCGACGTCTCGATCGCGTCGAGAATGCGATAGCCGAGGTCTTTGATGCGGGAGAGCGAGTCCTCGACGCGCTCGTGCGCGACGCTGTCTTTCTGCTGCATCGCCACGTTCTGATCGCGGAGAACTTCGCGCGCGTCGCGCTGTTCGCCCGTGTAATAGATGTGCGTGTGCGAGACGAAGTCGGCGATGTCGCTGCTGCTGGGGCGCAACTGCCGGACTTCGACCGTGCCGTCCTTCGCGATTTCGAGCACCGTGAGGCCGCCGTATGCAGCCATGTACTGATCCTGTTTTCCGATCGGCTGCTTGAGGATGTCGAGCTCGATGTGACACGCCTCTTCGGCGAGCGCCTGCAGCGGGACGTAGTCGCGGCGATCGTGATGCAACGCGTTGAGCAGGCCGACGAGGTAGCAGCTCGACGATCCGAGTCCGGTGCCGGCGGGAAGGTCGGCGATCGATGCGACCTCGAATCCGTAGCGCACGCCGTGCGCGCGCAGCGCCTCGCGTGCGAGTTCGTGGCGCAGGTCGTTCACATCGTCGACCACTTCGCTCTGCGAGTAGTGCAACCGGATCTTCGAGCCGACGGTCGGACGATTGACCGTCACGTACATGTATTTATCGAGCCCCATCGCGAAGATGAAGCCGCCGTGCTGGCTGTAGTACGACGGCAGGTCCGTGCCGCCGCCGCCCAGCGTCACGCGGAATGGGGTACGCGTCACAATCACAGCTTGAATCCCGCGGCGGACGCGTCGTTGTAGAACATCTTCACGGTATCGAGCGACAACTCGTCGAGCGATTTTCCGACCATGCTCAGTTTCTTGAGGATGTCGTTGGTGACCGTGATGATCTTGCAGCCGACTTCATCGGCCTGAAAGATGTTCAGCAGTTCGCGCGGGCTGGCCCACAACAGTTCCGCTTTCGGTTTCGCGGAACAGATCTGCGCGGCCTCACGCATCAGAGGGACGGGATCGCGGCCGGTGTCGGCGATGCGTCCGGCGAAGACGGAGACGATCGCGGGAACGTTCGGGTCGAGCGCGTCGACGACCTCGCGCACCTGGTCGAGTGTGAGGATCGCGGTGACGTTGAGCTTCACGCCGGCCGCGGAGAGCGTGCGAATCAGCGGGATGGACGACTCGCCTTTCGTATTGGTGATCGGAATCTTCACGAACACGGCGTCGCCCCACGTGGCGATGAGTTTCGCCTGGCGTTCCATTTCGTCGAATTCGTCGGCGAAGACTTCAAACGAGATCGGCATGCCGCCGGTCGCGGCGAGTGCTTCCTTCGCGAAAGCTTGATAGTCCGTGATGCCGACCTTGCGCATGAGCGTCGGATTCGTGGTGAAGCCTTTGACCAGACCGGCGTCGCGCGCGGCGACCATGTCGCGCACGTCAGCTCCGTCTGCGTAGATCGCAATCTCGAGATTGGCGGTCATTGAGGAGTCCCCTTTGTTTTATGCGGGCGGATTCTAGCCGATGGTCACGGATGAGCCGGCAGGATCTCGAAGACGCGCGGG
>DASVNL010000532.1:0-2325 GCA_036383875.1 Thermoanaerobaculia bacterium | reverse complement strand
GGCGTCCACGATCACGACGCGGCGCTGATTTCTGCTTCGCTGCGCTCACTCCGCGAAGCCGCAGGCTTGTTGCGATTCACGCCCGCCGCACGCGCCGCGGCGACGCTGTTCTGGGCGTTCTTCGACGATGAACGCCTGAAGAAACAGTGGGCCGCGCAAGCGGGACCGCTGGCGTCCTCGCCGGCTGTTTCCGGCAGCGTCTCGCTGCCGGACGAAGCGGCGGCGGGACGCCGCCGCGACAGCCGCCGGGACGGCGGCGGTCCCTTACGCAATGAACTGCACGCCGCGATCGAGGCGTGGCTGCCCGTCGACCTCGGCGACATTCGCGGGGCGGGCGAGTATCTCTTCGAAGAGATCGCGCAGCCCTCGCCGCGTTTCGTGCTCTCGAGCGACGCGAGCAAGAAAACCTGTCCCGTCGACGTGCGCGAGCTCGACCTGCCGCGGAAGTGGGCCGTCGTGCATGCGTACGTTCCCGACGTCGAAGCGGCGGCGAACATCGTCACGAACGGCTTGCTGTCGCGCGAGACGTCGTCCGCGAAAACCACCGCGACGATCACCGGACTCCTCGGCCAGCACCCGCGTGTCGTGAACGGCACGTACACGCTGCAACTCGACGAGTTCCTCGCACGCCTCGGCGCATTCGAAAGCGTCCGCGTGCCGGGGTATCGCGCGTATCAGCAAACGCGCGCCGCGATCCTCGACCGCGAGCGCAAGCGTCTGCGGCTCGGCGAGCTGCAGCCGAAGATCATGTCGTCGTTCGTTCGCAACAAACTCATCTCCGAGGTTTACCTGCCGCTGATCGGCGCGAACCTCGCGAAACAGATCGGCGTCGCGGGCGAGAAGAAACGCACGGACCTCATGGGACTGCTGCTCCTCGTCTCGCCTCCGGGCTACGGCAAGACGACGCTGATGGAGTACGTCGCGCAGCGACTCGGGCTCGTGTTCGTGAAGATCAACGGGCCAGCGCTCGGACATTCCGTCCGTTCGCTCGATCCGGCCGAGGCGCCGAATGCGACGTCGCGGCAGGAGATTGTGAAACTCAATCTCGCGCTGGAGATGGCGAACAACGTCTTGTTGTACGTCGACGACATCCAGCACACACACGCCGAATTTCTGCAGAAATTCATTTCCCTGTGCGACGCGCAACGCAAGATCGAAGGCGTGTGGCGCGGCGAGACGAAGACGTACGACCTGCGCGGCAAACGCTTCGCCGTCTGCATGGCGGGTAACCCGTACACCGAGTCGGGCGAGAAGTTCGAAATCCCCGACATGCTTGCCAATCGCGCCGACGTCTACAACCTTGGCGAAGTCCTGCAAGGTCGCGACGAACTGTTCGAGCTGAGCTACATCGAGAACGCGCTCACCGCGAACGCCATCACCGCGCCGCTGCTCACGCGCGACCAGGACGACGTCCACAAACTCGTGCGCATGTCGCGTGGCGAAGCCATCCAGGCCGATCAACTCTCGCACGACTACTCGAGCGTCGACGTGCAGGAAATCCTCGGGACGATGCGCAAGTACGTGCGCATCCAGCAGCTCCTGTCGCAGGTCAATCGCCAGTACGTCCTCTCCGCGGCCCAGCAGA
Organism: Thermoanaerobaculia bacterium; assembly: GCA_036383875.1. Taxonomy (GTDB): domain Bacteria; phylum Acidobacteriota; class Thermoanaerobaculia; order Gp7-AA8; family Gp7-AA8; genus QHVT01. The sequence goes on along the minus strand of DASVNL010000532.1, from coordinate 740 downwards.
ACGCGTATCGCACGGAGCCGCCGTTCAAGCTGCAGGGCTCATATCGCAACATGAGCAAGCTCGCGGAGAAAGTCCTCCCCGCGATGAACGACGACGAGCTCGAACGTCTCATCGACGATCACTACCTCGGCGAAGCGCAAACGCTCACGACCGGCGCAGAAGAAAATCTGCTCAAACTCGCGGAAATCCGCGGACGCATGAATGCGACGCAGAGCGCGCGCTGGGATGACATCAAGCGCGGCTTCGTGCGCGTGCAGCGACTTGGCGGCACCGAGGCCGATCCCGCTGCGCGTGTGATGGCGGAGCTCAGCGTCGTGTCGGATCGCATCGGCGACGTCGCAAAAGCGATTGCCGGATTCGATGGCGAGCGCACCGAAGAAACCGTCGTCGCTGTTTCGTCGGCGACGTCATCGCCTGCGATCGACCTCTCGCCGTACCTCGCGAAACTCGACGAGACGCTGCTCGCGTTGCGCGAGTTGCACGCGGCGCGCTTGCCGATCGCGGCGACGCCTGCTGCTGCGCCGGCGCCCGTTCAAGACGCGGGTTTGATTTCGCGCGAGGCGTATTTGATCAACGGCACGCTGATTCCGCTGCTGCGCTTCATGGCCCATCGCTTCAAGAGCTACAAGGCCATCGCCGATCCGCGCGTGAAGCAGGCCATTGCGCGACTGGAGCAGGTCGAGGATCTCAATGCGCTCGTGAGCACGCTCGAGAACATCAGCGTTTCCGCGCTTGCGACA